>JAYTPR010000069.1:0-3401 GCA_043747095.1 Candidatus Peribacterales bacterium | reverse complement strand
CAAAAGACTATAGTCACTCGTTACTCCAGTCTGGCGCAGTGGGACAGCGTATGGTTCATGCGGATCATTTCATCTGGTTACTACGTCAATCCAAGTGCTCACAATATTTTCTACACAAACACTGTCTTTCCTCCTGGCTTTCCACTGCTTGCATTCATCGTCAAAAGTATCACAGGGTTGAAGGCAGTATTTTCTGTGCTGCTTGCATCACAAATCGCCACGTTTCTTTTTTGGATCTACTTCTTGCTGCTTGCAAAGCGCATGAACGTGTCATGGTTTTTCACGGCAGCAGGCGTGCTGTGCGTACTCCTGTATCCCGCTGCATTCTTCTTCGTGGTCGGATACTCGGACTCGCTGTTTCTCGCCATGCTTCTTGGCCTTGTGTATTGGCAAAGCGATGGCAGGCGGTACTCATGGCTTCTTGTGGGTATCCATGGCTGCATCATGACGTCGGCACGCATCGTCGGCATTCCGCTCATTATTCTTCCTCTTGCGTACACCGTTTTCACACAAGGATTGAAAGGTCTGCGTGATCCTCGTCCATGGATCACAACAGCCGTCAGTGGCACAGGAGCTGGAGCATTTTATCTTTTCTGCAAACTTGTGTTTGGCGAATGGTTTTTGCAAGTCCGCGCACACCAATATTGGGCAACGAAGCCGGATGCTGGCGCCATTTTCAATCCTATTTTCTATCGACACTGGATACCATTTTATGCCGATGGAGTTTTACATCCGGATTATTTCAGCCTGATGTCATTTCAAATACTACTCAGTTTTATCATCACCGCAATTTTGCTTGAGCTTTTCACACTGGTGAAACGAAAGCCGTCGGACACATCTGCCATGAGAATATCTCTGTATCTAGCTGCGCTGCTGGCGTGGGCTTTTACACTGACCGCACGGTCACACAATGTTAGCAGTGTCTTTCGCTACATGATCGTTCCGGAAATTTTGTGTGTCCTCGGACTGATGGGTTGGAGCAGTGCAATGAGAAAGAAGAAAACACTTCCTCGCATTGTGTTTTGGGTCATGGTCATCATTCTTTCTGCAGCGATACCGATGCAGATTGCGTACATCGCTCGCTATACGCACAGGCTATGGGTCGCATAATGCGTTGCGCGCTATGAGTTAGGCAGCGACAATGTAGCCATGAGCACATGGAACGAACTAACGCCGGAGGAAAAGCACGTCATCGAAAACGCTGGTACGGAGGCGCCTTTTTCTGGTGCGTACGACAGCGAGTTTAGGAAAGGCACGTATGCATGCCGCCGCTGCAACGCCAAGCTCTACACGTCGGACTCTAAGTTTCACTCCGGTTGTGGCTGGCCAAGCTTTGATCAGGAGATCACGGGAGCAGTGAAGAAAATTCCTGATAGAGACGGCAGTCGTACGGAAATCCGTTGTGCAAATTGTGATGGGCACTTGGGTCACGTCTTCACCGGAGAAAACTTCACGTACAAGAACACGCGTCACTGTGTAAATTCGCTTTCCATGAAGTTTATAGCCTCCAAGTAGCGTTCCGTCCTTGCTCAGAGAGAACTTCACGATAAGATAGCCGCGCTGCAAGGTGCAGCTTGTTCTTTGCCCAGATGGCGGAATGGCAGACGCGCTAGCTTCAGGAGCTAGTATCCTCACGGATGTGGAGGTTCGAGTCCTCTTCTGGGCACCAAACTCAATAACAACAATTATCATTGCAGACGCGGCTCTACTCGCATTCGGTCCTTGGCAAAATCTTAGGCATTGACTTGTCATCGGCGAATGCGATTGTGAATCAGATACGTAAAGTTTGCTCAGCCAACATTATTGCCTCTATTGATATGTCATGCGTGTCATAACATATGGCGCTGTTCGTCATAGGTATGTTCCCCCTCATTCTTTATGAATACACCTCGATTACTGCGAGTCGTTCCGGCGCTCTGCGCCACTCTGCTTTTGCTTACTGCATGCGCAACCACGAGTGGTACGCCGGGTGGTGGTTATTCTTCATCATCTGCATCATCGGAGCCGCAAGCATCAGCTGCTGCCGGCTGTGCTATCGGAGGTTGTAGCGGTGAGGTCTGCTCGGATGTCAGCAGTGACCCGATCGTGAGTGCGTGTATCTATAAGGAGGAATTTGCCTGCTACAAAACTGCCCGCTGCGAGAAACAGGCAGGAGGTACATGCGGCTGGACCAGAACTGATGCACTCATGACTTGTCTTGCAAATGCAAAAACTGAACAATGAGTTTTCTGCAGAGATAAGGCACAAATGGATGATCCGCTTCAAAAGTCTTGCGCAGACCAACAAGCGGCGTAGCATCCGATCATGCGGACACCGGAAACCCCGGACTTACCTGCCAGTAGAACAAATACCCCCACAAGTGGAATTCGCGGCCGCGTTTTTACGATGAGTGCGGCGGCACTATCTCTCATGCTTTCGAGCATGCACCGACCAGATGACATGACTCCGATTGTTGATACAAGCATTTCGCTTCCGTCAGATGGTGAAGTGGGTAATGATACAAATTCTTATGAGACCGCACTCCGCCAAGCACGTGCAACGAGAGAACAAAAAACACAGTTAGATGCGGAGATTGACGCATGCTTTAATCAACTCTCCATCGATGTGATGGCGACGATCGGCCTCTTTAAGTTCAATACTCCAAATCCCGCACCCCGAGATATGAAGACGCTTCTTGCTTCCATGCCTCCGTGCATGCGCCCACGCATCATCAGGATCGCAAAGCTCGTGGCACTGCACCCCGAGGAAAGTGAACGTGTGCAACAGCGAGTGTCTGATCGAATAGGATTTACTTTCGTGCCAGAAGAACGGCCAAGCTGTGGAAATGCAGAGCTGGATCGAGAGAATGCCGAGCGAGAACGTGATTACAGACTTCGACGAATCCGCAATGAAGCCGCAGATTTTCTGAAAGAATGTGATGAACGCACTGCTAACTTTGATGAAGAACTCGGAAAAGTGATGTACGCCGAAGTTATGCTGGATAGCTATAGGCAACAAGTCGCACAAACTGGCAAATAAACCTTGTAGTTTTTCAGTTGGCACTCTATCTTTATGAGTGCTAAACTATGTTCAGATCAATCGAAACTAAATAGTAATCATCTTTCATCCTTTTCTCATTTCTTTATATGTCTCCTAAGGATTCCCCAAAAGTTGAAGACCTCGCTGTAAAGATCGAACCGCTCAATGACCGTGTCCTCATCCAGCCGCTCGAAAAAGAGCAGGTTTCGGCTTCCGGCATCGTCATTCCAGAAACCTCTAATAAGGAGAAGCCGCAGGAGGGCGTCATCGTGGCACTTGGTAAAGGCGGCATCATGAATGACAACGGAACAGTCTCCCCTGACCCAAATAAGTATTTGAAGGTTGGCGACGTTGTTCTCTTCGGTCGTTACGCAGGAGATGAC
>JAYTPR010000068.1:0-1438 GCA_043747095.1 Candidatus Peribacterales bacterium | reverse complement strand
GGGGTCATAGACAATAGGAATAGGAGCACCCCAATAACGCTGGCGCGAGACGAGCCAGTCGCGGAGACGATACTGAATCGTGGGTTTTGCGATCTTCATCTCATTCGTCATGAAATCAATGATGTCCTCACGAACCTCACCCCACTTACGGCCTTTGAATTTGTCAGGCTTTTGCATGATGGCCTGAGGTTCTTTAGCGTAGCAATACTCAAGGTTCTTCACCCTCTCAGCTTCCACTGGGTCTTCTGGGAGCATAACCGGACGAAGCGGAATGTCGTACTTCTTTGCAAACTTGAAATCGCGCTCATCATGCGCGCTGCAATGAACAATACCCGTGCCGTAATCCATCACGACAAATGATGCGACCCAGAGCGGAAGATCGCCAGTACCAAACGGATCCTGCACGTAACGGCCGGTGAAGATACCTTCGACATGTTCATCGAAGTTATATTTCTCGGTGGCCCTCAGCTTCTTCATGCGTGCCACAAAATCCATCACCTCTTTCTCATACTTGGTGCCCTTCACCATTTTTTCAATGAGCGGATGTTCCGGAGCGATGACCGAAAATGTTTGTGCCATGAACGTCTGAGGCACCGAGTCGAACACTTCAAACTCATCACCAAGGTCTTTGATTTTTGACTTAATGTTCACGCCTTCGTTTCTGCCGATCCAGTTACGCTGCATGATCTTCGTTTTCTCCGGCCAGTCCAAACCAGGTAGCCCGTCCAAAAGTTCCTGAGAATATTTCTTGATGTTCCAATACCACTGATCAAGTGGCTTCTGGATCACGTCAGTGCCGCAGCGCTCACACTTGCCGTCCTGTGCCTGCTCATTTGCAAGCACCGTTTGGCAACTTGGGCAGAAGTTCACGTTTCCGAGCTTCTTGTATGCAAGCTTGTGCTTGTACATCTGCAAAAATAGCCACTGAGTCCAACGGTAATACTCGGGATCTGTCGTACTCAGCGTCTTTTCCCAATCGTACATACAACCGATGCGCTTGAGTTGTTCGATCATTGTTTTCACATTCTTTGCGGTGGACTCCGCCGGTTTCACACCCGTTTTGATGGCATAGTTTTCGGCAGGAAGTCCGAAGGCATCAAAGCCCATCGGTGCAAACACGTCGTACCCCAGCATTTTTTTGTAGCGTGCGTACGAATCCGCAGGAGCGTAGTTATACCAATGACCGACGTGGAGCTTGTCGCCACTCGGATACGGAAACATCACCATCGAGTAAAAAGGCTTCTTCGCTTTCGCAAGATCGGACGTATAGACGCCTGCTTCTTCCCACTTCTTTCGCCACTTGGCCTCTGTCTCTGATGGGACGTAGTCGGACATGGCGGAATACTACTGATGAGGCGTGCGCGGGACAACCCCGGAATACCACCAAAAAGCGCAGCAGGATCAAGAAACCTCTGGTATAGTGTCGCTTCCAGATGGC
>JAYTPR010000067.1:0-2003 GCA_043747095.1 Candidatus Peribacterales bacterium | reverse complement strand
GCGGCGGATGCTTGCTCTTTTTTGATAGTTTCACATGTTCTTCTTTGCACATCTTTGCCCACAAGAGTGTCCGTTCTACGGCTTTCATCTGCGCTGCGCCTGGTGCTGTCGATGGCGGGCATTCATCAAAACACATAATAATGTCCGCGCCGAGTGCATGCTGAATCTGCATCGCTTCTTTCGGTCCGATGAAATGCAGGTCACCATTTCTGTGGTCACGAAATTCCACTCCGTCATCCGAAATCTTTCTGATTTTTTCGAGCGAGAATACTTGAAATCCTCCAGAGTCGGTGAGGATTGGTTTCTCCCAACTCGTGAACGAATGCAGGCCACCTGCTTCCTTCACAATTTTTTCGCCAGGTGCGAGATGCAAGTGATAGGTGTTACTGAGCATGATGTCCGCTCCAAGCGCATCCAGATCATCAAACGTAATGCCCTTCATAGCTCCTGCAGTAGCAACCGGCATGAAGACCGGCGTGGATACCGTGCCGTGCGCTGTCTGGATTTCACCTTTGCGACCGAGCTTCGTCGTTTTTTCGAGCGTGAACATGCTCCTATCATGCATTAATTCGGCTTAGGACGGAATCTCCGGTTCCACTTGCAGCTCCTTACTTTTCCATTCCATTCACTTTTTCGTCTGGGATAATCGGCTCATCTCTTTACCTTTTCCCTCCTCTCCCATGAGTTGTTGCTCCTGCCCAGGCGGTAAGTACTGTCCTTGTGCTTACGCTCCGTGGTTCCCACGCGTTGCATTCGGTCTTATTATGGTCGCCTTTGGCGTCAATCATTACAAAGACGTCGGTGGTTTCAGTGAGATGTCGAGCGGTGCCCTTTCCGCAGTTCCGCCTCTTGCAATGGTTGCAGGACTTTTGGCGTACATCGTTCCAGCTCTCATGATCATCGGTGGAGCACTCTTTGCTGTGAAGCAATTCGGTTGCATCAGCAAGACCTGCATCCTCGCTTCGCTCTCCGGCATCATCGGTTGGGCTTCTCTTGCCGTTCTCGTCGGTGACGGTGCTGCAGGAGGTTCGTTCATGCCTGCTATCCAGAACGCTGCCGTTCTCCTCATTTTGTACTGGGTTGTGAAGAAGATGTCCTGCTGTGGTTCTAGCTGCCCGACTGGTACGACGAAATAATTTCTTTCCGCATTTCCCATGCCTATCAACTGGAAGTCCGCCTCCGAAACATCGAACCTCGTGCTGCGTGTGCCGCTCGGGATCTCGATGGTTATGATTGGTGCATCTGCGTACCGTGACTTTGCTCCATTTGTCGCAAACGTGACGGATGGACTCGGCTGGGCTTCCAGCTTCGGCTACGTGTGGGCGTTCATTTTGCCGGCACTTCTGCTCTTTGGAGGAGGAATGCTCGCTATCGGGCGCTATTCGTACGTCTCAGCCCTCACAGGTGGCGTCGCACTCGGCTCTGTGCCGATTGGCCTCATCCTCAAAAACATCGTGACCGGGGTTCCGCTTCCGGACATGATGAGTGCGTCGTATCCCACGATCGTGTGGATGATGGCATTCTATCTGGCTCTCAATACGCTGCCTGATACCTCACCCCCAGAAGAAACGGAGGAATAATCTTGGTTACAAAAAAAGAGAGCGGACTGTCCGCTCTCTTTTTGTTACAGACGAATTACGCAGCCTTCACTTTGTTCTTGTTGCTGATAATGCCGTCGATGAGACCGTACTCAAGTGCATCCTGAGCCGAGAGGAACTTATCACGCTCGGTATCGATCTTCACTTTTGCGACTTTCTGACCTGAGTGTTTGGCGATGAGCTCATTCAAGAGATCCTTCGTCTTGATGATGTGCTCAGCGTGAATAGCAATATCAGTAGCCTGTCCTTCTGTGCCACCAAGTGGCTGGTGGATCATGATCTCAGAGTGAGGAAGCGCGAAACGCTTACCCTTGGCTCCAGACATGAGGATGATGGCACCACCGGAGGCTGCCATGCCGAGACAGACTGTCGAAACATCGGGGCTGATCAGTTCCATCGTGTCGT
>JAYTPR010000066.1:0-2152 GCA_043747095.1 Candidatus Peribacterales bacterium | reverse complement strand
GCGCTCATCATTATTTCTGGTGTGCGGCTCAGCACGGATATACAGGTGTATGAGTGGTTTTTGTGGGTCGGTGCACTAGGCGCTTTGTTTCTCCTCATTCTCTCAGCGTTTTTTGCGCTGCGGCTCATGCGCGTGCGTCCGACATTTGATCGTGTGCTCCTCATGCGCCTTCTCAAGGCGTCAGCACCCTATGGCGTCGCCTTTCTCTGTATTGCGCTGTATCGCCAGTTCGATCTCACGATGATTGCCGTACTGCGAGATGACTTTCGTTTGCAGAACGCCGTGTACGGTTTTGCATCACGCGTGACGGAGATGACGTATCTCATTCCGACATTTCTCCTCAATTCCACGTTGCCGATCTTGAGTGCACGCGCGGCACGCGGTGAGCCAACCGAGCGTCTTCTTGGAAAGACGCTACTTCTTGTTCTTGTGTTTGGTTCTGCGTCTGCGCTCTTCTCATTCTTCTGGGCGACGCCCATCATGAGTCTTCTTACGACTCCTGCGTATCTAGAGTCTGCGACTCAGGCAGGCTCAGATACTGCGCTTCATCTGCTTTCCGTACCGATGTTCCTCAACGGCATTGTTCTCTTTAGTTTCTACACACTACTAACGAAGCATGAGTGGAAACCACTAGTGCTCTGCATGATCGGAGCGGTCATTATTTCACTCGCGCTGAATCTGTACTGGATTCCATCACTCGGTTTCATTGGAGCCATTCAAACATCGACCATCGTTCACCTCTTCCTCACAGTGACGCTTTTCCCGCTCGCCGCTCGCTCCATGCCAGTCTCACTCCCAGTCGGACAAGTTATCCGCTGGATTCTCTTCTCAGTCATTCTCGGCGCCATTCTTTTCTCGACGGCGCATCTCATGACGACGGTCTCATTCAGTGTTATCGGCCTTTTTTGTGGGGCATGTGGGGCGGGGCTTCTGGCCTACCTCTGCGGATTCCACCGAATTTTCGTGGCCTCAGGCTCTACAGAGGAGATACAGGTGCCGCCACTCGCTGATTGAACGAAAAGGCGTTTTGAGGTATAATAAGGAGATGACAAACATACTCACATCTCACACCGCAAAGCAGCTTCTTGGTGCATGCGCAGGCATGGCCATCGCCGGACTCGTCTACGTTAGTGTAGATAAGGTGTCGGATTTCAATATCAAAGGTCTTCTCGTTTCCACGAGTACGGTGACGACGAATTCTGGTACGAATATTAATGCGAAGAAAGTAGATCCAGATACGCTTCGTAGAATTACATCTCGTGCGCAAACCGTGGCAACAACTTTGGAGAATGCGGCAGAGCCGTCACAGGCTGAAACACCAGTCACCAATTTTGCTGAGGAACGTCGCGCCGCTCGCTTTGCTGAGAATCAGCGCAAGGAACTTGCTGCAACTGCGAAGACGTATAGCAATGATCCGAATGTTGTCATGAGCGAAACGGATCGCCTCGCGATTCGTGCTGCTCGCATCGCCGGACTTCCGGCACCGGCAGTTGCTCCGAAGCCTATCAACTATCCACCTGCTCCAGCTGCAGGGGTTACTGCTACGGCAGGAGTCGTGACGGTTATCGATACTGTGCCAATGCATTCTGGCGCTGAGATCGTGCAGACAACTGCGCACACCACGAATCTGCCAAACTCCGGACTCGGACTCAATCTTCTCGTCATCGCAACGCTCATCGCTGCATTCGCCATGTCCAAGACGACGTGGAGGCGTGACCTTGCTTCCATGATGCAGGGGCTACGGATAGGATAAGCGCCATGACTCTCGGGTTCATGATCTTCGCACTGTCCGGACTCGCATTCGGTAGTTTCGGTAATGTTCTCGTGTATCGCATTCACGCAAAGAAAAC
This sequence comes from Candidatus Peribacterales bacterium, assembly GCA_043747095.1. Lineage (GTDB taxonomy): Bacteria > Patescibacteriota > Gracilibacteria > Peribacterales > Peribacteraceae > JAGORY01. Next base: position 302 of record JAYTPR010000066.1, on the reverse strand, counting down.
GATCACGGGACGCTCCATGTGTCCGTCGTGTCATCACACGTTGTCATGGTTTGAACTTTTCCCAGTGCTGAGTTTTCTCGTTCTTCGCGGCAAGTGTCGGTCGTGTCATCATCCGATTTCATGTCGATATCCACTCGTTGAACTTGGGTCTGCGGCACTCTTCATTTTTGCATTCACACTGCATCCGGAGAGTCCGATCGCTGCGCTACTACTCGCATTTGTCTTGTATTTTCTCTTTCTCGCATGCGTTTTTGACGCTTCGTACCAGCAGATACCTGATGTCTTTACGATCTTCATTGGCA
>JAYTPR010000065.1:0-6825 GCA_043747095.1 Candidatus Peribacterales bacterium | reverse complement strand
CGCCATTTACTGTGACTGGTTGGTTTATGACAAATACGATAGCGACCAATCAGCGGCTCTGGAGTGTGACTCAGTACGGTGGAGGGGGAGCCGGACGCTTCTATTCGATTGCATTAACAAATAACACCACCGGCTTACTTGGCATCGATCAATGGGACAATAGTGTCTACACCCAAATCGAACATCCAATTCCGATCACTGTCGGGCAGTGGCATTTCTTTGCTGCGATTGTAGAGGCAGGTCAACGACGTAGGATCTCAGTCGATGGAGAAGCCTTTGCATCTGGAACTGCTGCTGCTGGTACGGTCACCGGATTGGATACCACAACCATCGGTGCGCTGCGGCGAGCTGGTTACGATCCTCAAGTGCCTTTCAATGGAAAGCTCGACGACATTCGTGTGTACAACCGCGCCCTCTCATTTTCCGAAATTCAATCCCTCTACAGTGGAGAGCAAGGCACCGGCTCCGGCCGCTATATGCTTGAAAGCGACATCACGGTCAATGGGAACCTGAATGTCTATTCCGGCAATCTGGACGCATCAGCATCGAACTATGCGATCACCGCGTCGGGTTCGTTCGTGAACAACGCTCGTTTCACGCCACGGAGCGGCACACTGACACTTTCCGGAATCGGCACACACCTCAAGACGTACGGCACGTCGTTGTACAACCTCACGGTTGCCGCTTCCAAGTCGGCCATCCTTCGCACGGCCGTCACGGTCACCAATGCGCTGTCCGTGAACTCCGCTTCGACGCTGACATTGAACGGTAACACGCTGACAGCTACCAATGCAGAAATCACCAACGCCAGTATCATCACTCTCGGGTCGGGATCGTTCCTTCATCGAGGGACATTCTCAGTTTCTCCAGCGACGACTGCCATCGGCAATTCACTTGCTTTTACTCTCGTGGACGGCGATCAGAACCTTGATGGTACAACGCCTGAAACAGTGACCATTGATGTAAACGGCGAGGCTCGGGTCTTCAACGAAAGCACAAGCGCTTCGGGTATCTTTCAGGGTACTATTGGAACTAGCCACGCAGCACCAGTTGCCAATAATGGTATCGTCGAAAGTGATGATCGTTGCGGCATCTTTGTCACGGGAACATATCACGATCCCAACGACACATCCGACATCGCTACAGCACGAGCGGAGGTATTAGACAGTGCCGTTCCGTGCGAAATCTCGTCTGGTGGTGGTGGCGGACGCAGAATCGACCGGACGACAGCACCGAGTGCGTCGGTTCGGCCGTCGGCACCAATTTCCCCAGACATTTCACGGAGCGACTCCGAACTCTGCAGCGATGCCTTGAATAAAAGCGCTCCGACAAAAACTCGCGGAGAGCAACAGATCGTAGCGTTGTGTCGCCGCAGAGACATCGTGATCCGCAAAGGCGTATCCGCTGAAACTCTCAACGAGCGAAATCGATTTGACACCCTCGCTGACTTTATTCTCGGTGTGATTGGACGACTAAAGGCTCGTATGTGAGGAATACGGCTTCTCGTTCGATGTCCTTAACTCTTTTTTTGAACGAAGCCCCTTTCACGAACTTAAAAACGGGCAACCGGTTTGGAATCCCTGTGTTCATCACGCAAGGATCCCGAACCGGCTGCCCGTTACCGTGCTCAATCTTTCGATTGAGGACGTTCCCTAGCGTCGACCAGGCGCTAAAGACTCCCTACACCTCGAATCGATTTGGTGAAGCGGTATCGAACCGCCGTGTTTGTGTTTGTATAGTATCCCGATGCTTCGGGAGTCGAGGCTTCGGTAAGGCTCGAAGCGGGCCATATGTTTGTGTTTGGTGTAAGAATCCCTCCACTGATTTGGTAGAGGGAACCCTTCGGTCGAGAGTGTGAGCGAGCGACAATCCTTTTGGGCTTGCGCCTCGTTCACACAGAGGTCCAAAGAGCAGGGAGGGAGATGGAATCACCCGAGCATCCCCGGTATGTATCCCATCGCTCTCCCTGCGGCTAAAGTCCCTCTTGAGGTGTACGGAAATGTGAATGAACGAATCCAAGCAGTATAGACCTTTTTTAGGTTTTTCGCAAGATCCAGCCATACGCCTTTCTTCGACTTCCGGTGACCAAGGCGCCCCTTTGCCCTACCATGCGGCCATGTCGAAGCTTGGAAAGCTTGTCCTTATCATTGGCCCGAGTGGAGTCGGAAAGAGCGCCATTCTCCGCTCGCTTCGCACGACTCATCCTGAGTTTGTTTTTCCGCGCTCAGCAACGACCCGTGAAAGGCGACCAGGAGAAGGGGATGAGCTCTATCACTTTGTATCCGAAAACAATTTTACGAAGTGGCTCGATGAAGGAAAATTTCTCGAGTGGGCGCAAGTGCATAAGGGTGCCCGATACGGAACACTGCTCAATGAAATTGTTCCTTTTATCGAGCACGGTAAGACGGTCGTCCGTGAAGTCGACGCTCAGGGATTTGAGAGTATCTGCAGAGATCCGCTCTTTGGCCCCGGAGGAAAGTATCGCTTGCAGACGATCTTCATTCTTCCCGAGAGTGCGGAACAGCTCATCGCTCAAATTCAGAAGCGCGCACCTATGCCGAAAGAGGAGTTAGAGCGCAGGCTTACGAGTATGCGTGAAGAACTCAAGATTGCCGAAAAGACACACGTACAGATCACAAATCCGCACGGCAAATTAGACGATACGATTATCGCTGTGAGAAAGGCGATCATTGAATAATCGAACACATTTTTTATTCAGCTCGATCCTCTCCAAGATGCTGTCTACGACGTTCTTTGAGAACGTGATTTCCCACGATCGAGCTAATAGCTCCGCCGATGATAAAGCCGACGACGACACGCCTCACAACTCTGCGCCGCTTGGGCTCTTTTTTACGTCTCCTGAAAGGCCACATACGTACTCTATTATAGCAGATCGTCATTGCGTCTGGATGAGCCTTTCTGCATGCTTCGGGCATGGAACTGCATTCAAGAGGTCGGATACTTCAGATCAAGAAAAAGACCGGCATTGTCGGTGTCATCAATGTGACACCGGATTCCTTTGTTGCGGCGAGCAGAGCGCAGACGGAGAAAGATATTCTCTCTCTTGCGCGCGAATGCATCGATGGCGGCGCAGACATTCTGGAGATCGGCGGAGAATCCACGGGGCCTACATCACAGGATGTATCTCTGGCGGATGAACTCGATCGTGTACTTCCGGCTGTGACGCTGCTGCGGAAGAATTTTCCACAGTGTTGGATTGCGGTCGATACGTACAAATCAGAGGTTGCTCGAGAGGTACTCGCAGCCGGTGCGGATATGATCAACGATGTGACGGCTGGGCGAGGGGACAGAGAGATGTTTACCGTTCTTGCCGAGGCACAGTGTCCGGTTACGTTGATGTATGCGAAAGATTTCTCAGCACGCACGACTATTGCCGACACTCACTATGACGATGTCATTCGTACGATTAGCGCTTTTTTATCTGAAAGAATTGCTGCAGCCAAGAAAGCAGGCATCACACAGATCATCGTTGATCCTGGCCTTGGCCATTTCGTGTCATCCGATCCTGTGGTCTCTTGGGAAATTCTCACAAGGCTTTCAGAGTTGGCTGCACTCGGTCACATACTCGTTAGTCCGTCGCGTAAGTCATTTCTTGCGGGGCCTACTAGGCTTCCGCCAATCGAGCGGCTACCTGCCACGATTGCCGCAAGCTGTCTCGCATCACTGAATGGGGCAACATTCATTCGTACGCATGATGTACGTCACACACGGTTTTCACTGGACGCGGTGTCCCACATCCTTAGGTGAAGATTGTTGCGACGATGAAGACGAGTGTGTAGCTAAGGATGAGAACGAAAAGGCCGGCAACCACACGAAGCGCAAGTGCCTTTGCATTGTTGTAATCCTCTTCGCGGCCAAAGCTTACGATCATTCGAAGTCCTGCGTAGATCAAAATACCAACTGCGATGAGCGTGATGATATTGAGAATGATGAGGAGTTTTTCGGAGATGAGTCCAAGCAGTGGGTTCGGTTCGATGTTGAGAGCTCCGGTGACCACTTGCCCTGGTCCATCTGCGGAGCCGAAGAATGCGAGCTGTACCAGGTATGCACCGGCGATGAGTACGACGCCCACGATGACGTGCAGAAGCTGGCTTCGCGCTGCCGTGTACGCAGCTTCATCACCAAGACTCGCAACAGCACGGAGAACAGCGATGATGATGAAGAGGACGCCCATCATGACTGAGATAGTTGTGAGCCACTGCGAGATGCCGATGGCCTCAAGTCCGACCACGTCTCCGGTATTCAGCATGGAAAATCCGGGTGTTCCGTTGTAGACGATGCCGACAAAGTTGAGCGGCCCAATGACAACAATGATCGTTGTCAGGATGCCTCCAGTGATGACTGCGATGAGTGTTGTTTTTGCTTTTGCGAGCCTTCCTTCGTCTTGTGTCGTCATGAGCGCAAAGCCAGCAATGACGAGCACCAAAATACCTGCGGTGATCCACAGCGGCCAGAAAACGTTGAAGAGAGACATGACCATTACCTGCACATCCGCACCGCCATATGCGAGTGCGACGGTAGGCACTGTTGCAAGTACAGTAGCGATGGCCGGCCGCATGAGACATTTGAGGATAGTCATCAGAGAGAAGGTACGGTGCTGGATGTCGGCATGAAGACGATGATGAGTGTGTAACACGCAATGACGATGAGGAGTGAAATGAGCGTTCCAATGACGATGCGCTTGGCACGGTCTTTCAGTGATTCGTCGATGGAGACGATGAGCATAATGCCCGCGATGATGAGCGCGACGACACACACGAATCCAATAATGGTGAGCATCCAGAGTGCCAAGCCCTTCATTTCCGTAATGAGCATCGTGGAGTTGATGTCTGACACTGCGTGGATCACAAAATATGCCGTGAGCATCATCACGACTCCGATACAGTTCGCGACAAGTACTTTGCGCCACTTATCAAAGTTTGAGGATTCTCCCTGTGTTGCAATCATCTTGAGTCCCGTGATGACGATGATGAGCACGAAGACTCCGGCCGACATCTTAATGATGAAGTCAGCAACGCTCTTGATACTGAAATCGAGAATGCCTGGAGAAACGTCTGCTACTGCATCGGTACTAAGGACGCCCACACCGAAGGCACTCGCAAAGGCACTCGCACATGCGATGATGGCGAATCCGGTGATGGCAAAGATAAAGGCATTCGTGAGATCTTTTGCTGCTTCTTCCTTCTGTGCTTCCAGCACCATGCGCACGGCGTAGTAAAAAACAGCTCCAGCTGCGAGACCCCAGAAAGCGGCCATGAGCTCCGGAAGCAGGCCAAACTGTACGAGGTTTGAGAGATACGCTGCACCCGCACCAGCAAAGCACGGTGTCGGGAGCAGGAATGCTACCGCAGAGATGAGTGCCACAGGGAGCCGCTTCGTAGAGCGCATAAATCTCTCTATTGTAGCATAGATTGGCTTTCTGGACAACTTGCGGGGGGACCAAAAATCCTTAGGATGAAGCCATGAATCCACGTTTTATGCCCATTATCGACGTTACATCGGCACCTACAAGGTCTCAGAGCGTTGCTTCGGTCTACGGACTGCTGTTTCTCGCTCTTCTTTTCACGCTTGTTGGCTGTGCTGTCGGGGCCACGGTTGCTCTTCCGCTCATGACATCAGGATGGATCGGACTTCTCTTTATTCTCGAGTTTGCCATCGTCTGGACCGCTCCGAAATGGACTCGATCAACGCCCCTGAATTATGTTCTTTTTCTCGCCTTTCCTTTTCTCTCAGGACTGACGCTGGCACCGGTTATCATTAGCGTTCTTGCGGGATACGCAAACGGCGCGTCCATTCTTCTCAATGCACTCATCGCAACCGGTCTCATGACGCTTTCATCGGCAGTTCTTGCCAGTATGACGCGCGGAAACCTTGGCGGCATGTTTGGACAGTTCTTAATGCAGGCAGTCATCGGACTCGTCATCTTTGCCATTCTCCAGATGTTCTTTCCTGCACTTCGAAGCCAAGGCATTGAGCTTGTTGTCTCCGGCATCGGCATCGTCGTCTTCTCATTATTCTTGGCCGTCGATATTCAGCGTGTGCAGCGTAGGGGGGATCTTGATTCGCCATTTCTCATGGCGATCGCGTTGTATCTCGATATCTTCAACCTGTTCCTGTTCATCCTCCGTTTCATGACTTCAGGAGCCGAAAGACGCCAATAACCTGCGTTGACAAGTTCCCCGGAATGCCCGAGAATGACCCGGCTCCCGTAACGGAAGCCAATTCCCCCTGTCTCCATGTCGAAGAAACCCACCCCCAAAAAGCGGTTAAGTAAGGACCGAGGCCGTCGTAGGCACTCTGTGTATCTGAACCGTGAAGTGAAGAGGTTGACGGATTTTGCATCATCTCCTTTCGCAGGTCCTGTAACTCCGAAGAAGAAGAGCGGTAAAGCCCTCAAGAACATCACGAGAATCAAAGCCTAAAGACACGCGGGCAACCGCATTCTCAGGTAACGCTTCTTTCTTTTCCACCAATGCCTTCTCGTCGCCGTCTCGCTCGGGTGTGTGCCATGCAGACGGTGTTTGAGGTGCTTGCTCGCAATTCCGACGCTGACGCATCACTCACCAGGAATATCGCAGAACTTGGAGGAGTCTCGGCAGTCGATACGGATTTCAGTCGTACGCTTGTCACCGGTGTCGTTGCGGACTTGCAGGTCATTCAGGATGCGATCCAGTCACATGCGCCACAGTGGCCATGGGAACGTATGGATAGCATCACACGTTGTATTCTCCTCATCGGAGCGTACGAACTTCTCCATGCAGAGGATGTGCCGCCGGCTGTTGTTATGAATGAAGCCATCGAAGT
>JAYTPR010000064.1:0-1917 GCA_043747095.1 Candidatus Peribacterales bacterium | reverse complement strand
TCATGCTCTACACCGCCGGAGGCTTGAAGATCACACGCGCAGTCTTAAGTGTTCGTAAAAACGGCAGCACGGATGATTTCCTTAAGTGGATACTCACCGATGCATACCCAGTGTCGTTTCAGACCGTGGGCAATATCCACGGTGATGGCGTCACTGATCAGGTGACGTTCACGGCTGGAAAAGTTGAGATCGAGTATCGTCCGGCAGATGGCAGCGCACTCGTCAAAGCCGGTTGGGACCAGCGTACTGGCAAATCAGTGAGCTATTAATCAGGCGCTGATTTTCTCTGCGTTCTTGGCATCTGTCTGAGCAGCTTTCTCGGTGACATTTTTGACGATGCCCTCGATGCGGTGCTTACGAACGATGTCCGCTGCGCGGAAGAGGCTATCAAACGTTCCAGCATCTACCCACTCCTGTGTAAGGGTTGTCGCTTTTGCGAGGCCGCGGTCTACATACCAGCCGCTCACGTCCGTGATCTCATACTCTCCGCGTGCGGAAGGTTTGAGGTTACGAATGATCTCGAAGCAGTGCTTGTCGTACACATAGCAACCGGTCACTGCCATGTTCGTTTTCGGATTTTTTGGTTTCTCTTCTACAGAGACCACTTTCTCTCCGTCCATCTCAGCAACGCCAAATCTTTCAGGGTCTGTCACTTCTTTTAGGAAGAGATGGGCACCTTCCGTGAAATTGCGAATGTGCGCCGAGAGATCATCGAAGTATACGTTGTCACCGAGGATGGCACAGACGTCGTCACCGTCGACAAAGCTTTCTGCGAGTCCGAGTGCCTGAGCGATGCCGCCGGCTTTGTCTTGTACGCGGTAGCTGAACTCGCAGCCGAAACGTCCGCCGCTTCCAAGGAAACCTGCCATTTGATCCACATGCTCGCTTCCGGAAATGATGACGATCTCCTTAATTCCTGCGTCCAAAAGCACCTGTAGTGGGTACAGGATGAGTGGTTTGTCGTAGACCGGCAGAAGGCTCTTATTCGTAATTTCCGTCAGAGGCTTCAGTCTGGTTCCGCTGCCGCCGCAAATTAGGACTCCTTTCATGGCTCGGACAATACCAAAACCGGCCACTTTACACAATCGCAAATTGTTAAATTGTAATGTTATTGTAGGATGTACATATGAAGCTTCTCGTGACTGGCGGCGCCGGATTCATTGGCTCGCACTTCGTGCTCCGGCACGTGGCGAAATTCCCGAAAGATTCGGTGACGGTTCTCGACAAACTGACGTACGCGGCTGACAAACATTTTTTGGATGCAGTCGCGCAGAAGATCGCCTTCATTGAGGGTGACATTGCCGACACCGCACTCGTGAAGAAGATCGTGAAAGATCAGGGTATCGATACGATCGTGGACTTTGCTGCCGAGACACATGTGGATAGGAGCATCAGCGATCCGTTTCCATTCATTCATACGAATGTACTTGGAGTCGCAAGTTTGATCGAAGTCTGCAAAGCATTTCCCGCCGTGAAATTTCTTCATGTCTCTACCGATGAAGTGTACGGAGACCTGACGGATACTGATCCTCCAAAAAATTCTGCCGATGCACTTCGTCCGAGTTCACCGTATGCGGCAAGCAAGGCATCTGGTGATTTGCTCGTTCTCGCTGCAGCGCGTACGTACGGCATCAAGGCCGCCATCTCGCGCTGTACCAATAACTTCGGTCCGCATCAGGCTCTAGAGAAATTTATCCCTACTGTCATCCGTACGGCGCTTGCAGACAAGCAGGTGCCCATCTACGCCGAAGGAAAAAATAAGCGAGACTGGCTCTTTGTGACGGATCACACCGATGCGATCGAAACGATGCTGACGGTTCCGGAAGCATTTGAAACGTGCAGAATTTTCAATGTCTCTGCCGATAGCGAACAGCGCAACATAGATGTTGCGAAAGCCATTCTGAAGATTCTTGGTAA
>JAYTPR010000063.1:0-4179 GCA_043747095.1 Candidatus Peribacterales bacterium | reverse complement strand
ACTGCAGCGTCATCGGCAGCCGAATATACGAAATCGCAAGGTACAGGAATGTACGAACAGTTTATGAACCAGTACTCGAAGCCGCCTACGACGAAGTAGTATTTGTAGAAACGCGGCGAAGCGTGGGTCTCGCGGGCCCCACGCTGGAGCCGCCACCTTGCCGGAAGGATAGTCCAAGAAAGGAAACCCGGAGGGTTGCCTTTCTTGTCTTATGCAAAAGAGCGGAAGACCCCCATCTCCCGCTCTTAGTTGATACGATGTTGTACTCCCCTTCTATTTCACAAGCTTCACGACATCTTCCGGTGACATACCTGAACTCACGAGGAGTGTGGGTAGTCTCAGGAACTGGCTACGGCTGAAGCGGCTATCCGGTGACTGACTGATACCAAACAAGTAGCCAAGCTCAGCGGCCTGCTTCATCACGCGATCGTTCACACCACCCTTCGGGTATGAGATTGCGAACACTTCCCTCTTCGTCAGCTCCTGAATGAGTTTCTTGCTCTGACCCATCTCCAGAAGCACCTGCGAATCCGTCATAGACCTCAGGTCATCTCCGGTGTGACCGGCTGACTGCACATCGTTTCCGTTTGCCATGAGGTTCAAGACCGTCTTCTCCGTGATGCCAGAAAGACCGATGTCCTTGGTCTGGACGAAAAGTGTTGCACCCACACCAGCGGCATCAAGTGCATCAGAAATTGACTTCACGTTTTTTGCATTCACACCTGAAATAGTGAGAACCACTGTATCGGGATTGATGCGTGAGTCCCTCGTTTCCTGAGCAAGCACCGTGTCATAGAGCGACTTCAACGTGACGATCTTTTTGCCAGCAGCTTTGAGTGCTGCCACCTGTTTCTGAAGTGATCCGATGCTTGCAGAGTCATCTCCAAAGTACTGCAAGATAGGAAGCGTGTAATCATCCATCCGAACAAGGAATACAGGCTGGAAAGGCTCCAGATACTGTGTAGAGACATATCCTTCTTTTCCGTTATACGCGACGCGCGCCCATTCAACGTTCATGGAAATCGGCTTGATGATCGCTTGCCCTGGAAGTTCGCCAACTTTTTCAGACTGTGAGGAAGGCTCTTTACGAATGTTGAGGAATTGGAAGTCCACAAAGTATTTACCCTCGAACTGCTTCTTCTCTTCAGGAAGTTTCTGTTCCGTCGTCAGTTTGGCAAGGTACCTGAACGCTACATAACCATCTGCACCGTTTGATAGCTTCACCTTTGCCCACTCGGCACTTGGAATTTCAAGAACAGTCACAATGTCGCCTTGATTCAAACGAAGTACCAACGTTGAGCTCACATCCATTTCTTTGCGAACGTTGAGAAACGGGTTATTCACGCGGTAGATATTGCCTCCGTCGTCCACAACCACCGTACGGAGCGCATCGTACTGCGCTTGTTTCACTTTGTCCGGAGTCACCGTCGTCGAATCGGAGAGAACTGTTGTTCCTGATCCCGCAACGCTCAAGATCGATGGATTCGTGAAATCGGTCTCATCTTCGAGCGAACCTGAGGATGTCACGACACCGTCATCCGCAAGGTCGTGAACCGTTTCTAGGTCCGTGTCGCTGAAGGTGAACTCATCGAAGCTCTTATCCGGCTCTGCCTGACCGCAGCCAGCGAACAGAATGCCGAACGAGGCAATGAGTAGAAAAAAAGTGAGAGTGGAGCGGGACATGAAAGAGGAAAGAAAAAACGGATTACATGCGGTCAGGGACGCGCAGTGTGAGAAGTTCGGCCCCCGTCTTGAGGACGTCGGCCGTGAGTTTGGTCAGAGAAAGCCTGAAATCGCGGATCTCCGCAGCAGCAGTCAGGATCTCATCCGAGTTATAGAAAGAGTTGAACGCCTGGCACAATTCGTACAAATAATTCGTGAGCTTGTGTGGCAAGTGCTCCGCCCTCGCATCTTCCACCGTCGCACCAAACATAAGGATGAGCTTCATGAGCGTGCGCTCTTTTTGTGTCACCTCCTGAATATCGGACACCGAACCGTCAGAACCAGCTTTCCGCAGCACAGAGCGCGCTCTGGCGTGTGTGTACTGTACGTACGGAGCGCTATTTCCTTCAAACGTCAGCATCTTGTCCCAGTCAAAGACCATGTCCATCTTGCGGTTCTGACTCAGGATTCCGTACACGAGTGCGCCAACTCCCATCATCTCAGCAAGTCCGGCTGGGTCTTCGGTCTGAATCTTCTCCCCCCTTTCTTCAATGAGTTTCTCAGCACGAGAGACTGCTTCATCGAGCGCGTCTTCAAGTTTCAGAATATTTCCTTTGCGCGTACTCATGCTGCGGTCTGCAAAACGCATACGCCCAAAAAGTACGTTCTCAAATGGCGGCAATTCCCAACCAAGTTGTGCACATGTTGCGCTGAGCTGCTCAAAATGTAGCTTCTGTGCGATATCCGTAAAGATGAGAATCTTCTGCGGTGCGTACGTATCGGTGCGGTAACGCATCTGCGCGATGTCGCGCGTAGAGTAGAGCGTTCCTCCATCCCCTTTCTGCACTAAGTACGGCGGCATGTTGGTCTCCTCTGGAAATTCCACAATGAGCGCGCCTTCTTTCCCTTCCTTAAAGACGCCCTTTTTTTTGCCAGCAGTCAAAATCGGCTCCATCTTGTCCTCGTAAAAACTCTCACCGAGGTCGAGATCAAACTTCACATGAAGACGCTCATACAAATCCGCAAGCGACGCCTTCGTCACTTTCACGACGTCTCCCCAAAAAGCTCGCAGTTCCGTATCACCTTTCTCTAGTTTCAAGAATGCCTCTCGCCCCTGATCCTCGAGCGTTGCATCTTTGGCTACCTCTTCATGGAACTTCACGTAGAGATCCAAAAGGTCAGAGAGTGTCATGGTCGTCGTATCCTTTGTGGGAGCCCACTTCGCCTTCGCAACTGCCAATTTTCCAAATTGCGTACCCCAGTCGCCGATGTAGTTCCAGCGCAAAACCGGATATCCAGCGTATTCGTACATGTTGCTGACGGTCTGGCCGAGAACAGTTCCGATGATGTGATGAATGCCGAGCGGCTTTGCGATGTTCGGCTGAGAGTACTCCACGATGACGGGCTGCTCTTTCCTCTTCTTCGATGGAAGACAGGCTGAGCGAACGGCGGAAAAACCTTTCGTAAGTTCAGCAGGTTCGATCGTGACGTTTACAAATCCGGCTCCGGCGACTTCCGTCGAGACAACTCCTGGAATCTTGCCAAAAGCCTCCGCCAATACTGTAGCGACATCACGCGGCGACTTTCCTACTTTTTTGGCAACCTGCAAAGCGGCAGACGTTGTGAGGTCGCCTCGTCCTTCATCCAAAGAAACATCGAAGTGCACAGTTGTCGACTGCTCGAATTTCTTGAGCAGAATCTCCTCCCCTACTGCCTCTAATTTTTTGCGAAGATCGAACAAATGAAGTGATCAGGAGAACAGCGGTACTGTATACCGTGAAAACACCTTGTATAGCCGAAACAATTATTTGATCTTGATCACAGTTTTTCTTCGTGTTGTTTCATACTTTTGAACAAAAAATGTATGCACGATCGTACACCCGATTTCGTATCAAAGATATGAACAGAGTGTGGATAACTCTGTGGATGTTTTGTGAACAAATACCGCTTTCTGGTCTATGCTCCGTCCAGAACTCCTCTATTTTACTAAATTCATTAATTAAGGTATAATATAAGGTGATGAAAAACCGTATCGCAGCGTCGGCTGGAACAGTTCTCATGACGTGTGCCATACTGCTTTCCGCGTGCGGTAGCAAAGATGAATCCCCTCTTCCAAAGACAAGTGGCGGACTGAGTGCTATTCAAACGATTGATGCTCTCGTGAACCAGACGAGTTCTCCAACCGCCGCTCGCAAAGCGGCTCAACTTGGAGTGTACGTCTCGGAATATTTGACGATGGTACCAACGGCAATGGCTTCGGAAAGCGCTCTTCAGGGTATCGGTGCACAAATGCAAATTGTGATTTCACAGCAGACAATTCTCGATCCTGACTACGATCTTCTTCAGGCATTTGGTGATGCTCTGCAGGTTGATGTCGCAGATCTCCTCAACCGAAGCACGGACAGGCAGCAAGCCTTAGAGACGTATACCGAAGCACTGACGAACGTCGCAATCCACTTCCGAAGCTTCGACGTTGCGATGATATGCCGCTTGGAAGAAATGCGAGAGCAAACGCTT
>JAYTPR010000062.1:0-2592 GCA_043747095.1 Candidatus Peribacterales bacterium | reverse complement strand
GTTCTCGGTATCGGTCTCGCCATCATCGGATTTGTCGTCTACAAAAATCGTCAGATTGCGAAGCCACTTCTCGTATCAGTTGGCTGCATGGCGCTTGGTATGGCCATCGCAGTAGCTCCATGGATGCTGAACAACATGGCAATTGTGCTCGGCTACAACATTACGGGGTACATCATCGCTGAGGATAAGGCTGCCTATTCGGCGGCTGCGAAAGATAGTGTGAATGGCAACCTCAACGTGGGAACTCTTCTCACCGCAAACGATACGATTGGTCCGCAAATTTTCTACGTACAGAAAGAGGACATTGCGACTATGGGTCTGCCGAGCACTGTGCCTGTTCGGTACCTACCGCCTGAGTTGAAGGTGGACCCGAACAATGCCGCATGCAAATCATCCGCGCGCCAAGAAGAATTGGATCGTTACTGGGGTTTCGGCAACGGTCTTAATCATTACCTAGGACTCGCATGGCGCCAGGTCATGAATGCAGACTCATTCGGTTACTACGTGACGCTTGTGCCGGCACTCCTCCTGTTCCCGCTTCTTCTCCTTCTTCCGTTCTTCTGGTCGAAGGAAGGCAGATGGCTGAGGCTCCTCATGGTTACAACCTTTGTATTCTTCATTCAGTGGTCACTCGCTGCGAATGGAGTGCCGTGGTACGGCATCGGTATGTTCCTTGGATTTGCGATGGTTATGGAGGCCTTCATTGCACATGCGCCTGATAAGCCGAATCGCTCGATCTTTGGCTTCCTCATCGCCATGAGCATCATCATCTGTCTCGCAAACCGTTTGTGGCAGTTTGATACGCAGAAAAATCTTTTCGAGTATCCACTTGGAAAGATTAGCGCTTCTGCGTTGCGTGAAGTGACCATCCCGAACTACGACGATATTCGCGAAAGCGTCGTCTCTCGTCATGAAGCCACGCCTGAGACGCCGTATACGTACCGTATCGGTACATTCATTTCGTACTTCATCCCCAGAAACCGCGAGATTTTCCCGCTCGCCGACCATCAGATGAACTTCTTCAACTGTATTAACCAAGAGCGTAATCACGTCCTTACCTTGAGGCGTCTTCGCGCACTCGGGTTCAACAGTATCATCTTCGATACGAACACGCAGACGATCGAAAAAGACCCCAACGGTCCGCTCCATCAGAAGGTGGCCAAGTTCCTGGATTTTGCAAATGACCCTGCTGTCCAATTGCAGATTGTCGTCAATGATCCGAATAACGGCATCGCCTACATTCTTTTGCCGGAGGCGTCCGGTTCCGTTCTGGCAGTACCGAAACCATGAAGACCGTTGCCGTGATTCCGGCGTACAACGAAGCCACACGCATCTCTGCCGTGGTCCGTGGCGCTAAGCAGTATGTCGATAGTGTGATCGTTGTCGTAGATGGCTCCACGGATACGACTGAAGTCGTAGCGCGTGAAGCTGGTGCCATCGTCATCCGCCATGCGGAAAACTGCGGTGCGGGAGCAGCTACAATGACGGGCTTGGAGGCTGCGCGCAGGCTCGGTTATTCCATTGCCATCACACTTGATGCCGACGGCCAGCACGCTACCGCCGATATTCCACGTCTCATTGAGATACTAAAAAAAGAGAATGCTGATCTCGTCATCGCAAATCGCTTTGGACGCAAGAACACCATTCCGTTCATTCGCAGGGTCGCCAATACTATCGGTAACCTTGTGACGTTCTTCGCAACCGGCATCTATCTGCCGGATACACAGTGTGGTTTCAAAGCGTTTGGCCCGAAAGCTCTTTCCGAGATTGAGCTCAAGATGTCGGGCTTTGAGTTCTGTACAGAAGTCATCCGTGAAGCCTCTAAAAACCGTTGGAAGATCGTGTCCATCCCCTCAAAAGTGGTATATTCCGAATACACGCTGGCCAAAGGCCAGTCCTTCAGCAGCGGTCTCCGCACCGCCGCCAAAATTTTGCTTCGTACCTTTCTCCGATGATCGAATTCGATTACACACCATATCAAGTCGTCGTACCGCTCTTCTGTTTTCTGATGATCATGTACGCGTGGAACTTGGTCGTCCGTCACAAGAAGACGATCTGGGAAGGGGGACTCTGGACGGTGTTCTGGTCTGCGATTGCGTACATCTCGTTCGTACCGAGCAGTCTTCAGTACCTCAGCGTCATTACGGGTATCAAGAAAAATGAAAATGCTGCCACTATCACAGCGATCGGTGTTCTGTTCTTCGTCGTCTTCTACATGATCATCCGCCTGGAAGAACTTGAGCAGCGCCTGACAAAGATCGTCCGCGACAAGGCCCTTGATAACGCAGGTGTGCCGCCTGCAAAGCACGAAGCGAAAGACTAAAGAGTGCGGTACACTGTCCCTTCCGCATGAAAACAATCCTTCTGATTAGCCCCTACTGGCAGGAAGAACATCGGTGGATGGTGTCTTCTGTGAAGATGGCGCAGCTTTGGCAGAGGCTTGGTTATAAGGTCACTGTGCTCTGCATGGGCCACGGCCCGAAGCATGAGAAAGTATCAGAAACGCTCGATATTCATCGTGTGCCGGACATCTTCATCCCTGATCCGTGGAACTACGGCATCGCTTTTGGTTTCTCTGGAGTCGCGGTGCGT
>JAYTPR010000061.1:0-1621 GCA_043747095.1 Candidatus Peribacterales bacterium | reverse complement strand
CGATCGTTTTCTCACCGCAGAAGGAGTCAGTCATGTTGCGTAGTCTTGTGTCCGCTTGTGTCGTTGTTGCGTTTGTTACGTCAGCGTTTGGTGTGGAACCTTTGTTCCTCAACTCACGGTGGCAAACGTATTCCCCGTATTGGGGGAGCGTTGAACCGCGCATCAATGAAGGCATCCCGGAATTTCGTATTGCTGGAGGAAGCTGTGTCGTGTCGACCACCGATATGGAGCCCGCCCTGCAATTCGAATGGTTTCCGGAAGTTGATGCCACCGACACTCTTTCCGTCACCGTGCTCAGCACTGGTGCTCCGCGAGAGGAAGAATCACTTCCGTTTGTGCCGAAAGACGGCATCACATTCACCATCGGTGAAGGCAAGCTCATCAAGCGTATCGCCTACCCCGATGGCAGAGTGATTTCGGAAGAGAAGGTCGATGAACGGTTCAATATTCGGGAAACCGAAGTGAACTGGCACACGATCAAAGTCGTGCGCGAAATGTCCCGTGAACGCCCCGTCCTCGCACTGTATCTGGATGACACAGTTGTCACCAAGATCATGTACGACATTGAACGCCTTCCCGGCAGACGCGTTGCGATCGGCAACAAGCATTCATTTTTTCAGAACGACCAACGCATCGTACCGACCTCCTTCATTCGCAAGTTTGCACTTGTGAAATAAGCGGTGACGTACGATCAAAAGGCCGACAGGAGTTTCTCCTGTCGGCCGGTTTGAAGAACGTGCACATTATTTTCTGCTGCCGAGGCCCACGAACAAACACGCAACGGAGATGCCGAGGTGCAGGTAATTATTGGCCATATTCACCGTAAAGAAATCCAAGACTGCACCTGTAGCGAAGCCAAGCACTGCCATAATGCCGTACAGAAGACCGAATAAGATCAGGAACCAGCGGGAGTAGAGCTGAGAAGAGTTGAATGCGAAGAGACCGATAAGACCAGTCGCTAAGTGCACGATGCTCTGCGTGGTGTTGGCCTCGAACATCAAAAGCATGCCGTCACTAAAAAATCCGGCGATACCCAGGAGCGTAAGCACCAAGCCAAGAAGGCCTGTGAGAGGTTTAACCAAGGCGTTCATGAGAATGATGAGGAAAAAATAGGAATTTTGCACATTCTACCACCCTTCATGCCTGTACAACGAAACCATTCGGATACGACGAAAGAGCGACTGACCTTTATAGATCCGTAGCAGGGGCTTTAACGACCCTTCTGAAGCTGCTTTGCGAGCGTGCGGAGGTACGACGTAGCTACCTTCATGCGCACGTACGTTCCAGTCTTAGGATCGTAGACGCGCTTCTTTACGATGTTCGCCTTGTACGTGCGCCTTGTGGCACGCAGCGAGTGGCTACGAGTGTTACCCGTAGAACCTTTCTTGCCGGTCATTTGACATACACGTGCCATAGAGCTTGCAGACTTTAGAGAAGAGACGAGCCTTCGTCAATGCCCCTTTCCATCCCACATGTGAGTGCAGGAGGCGGTGCTGCTACCATGCGGCCATGTTTCAGGGTCTTTTGCGCCGCTTTTCATCACCAGCTGTTCCTGTCATTCCTTCCAGCCCGGGAGACTGTGATCTTCTCATTCCTGTCTTCAACCGTCCTGACGAAGTGC
>JAYTPR010000060.1:0-3428 GCA_043747095.1 Candidatus Peribacterales bacterium | reverse complement strand
CTCCGTACATTTGCATGGCACCAGTATCGGTATTCGTAATCCCTGAGACGACGGCAGGAGGTTTTTTTGTCGGGTGTTTTTCAAGTTCAAAACGAAGCCGATGTGCTTGTCCGTGCATGTAGTCGAGCGCACGCCTATCGATCTCGCGTTTCTGAGCAGGGTCTCTCGCGTTGCCATCCTCCTCTTGCCTGAAGGCTGCACAACCTCCACTGAACGCAGAACGATGTGCTGCGGCAACAACGAGCAGCGAAGCGTCATCAGAATCTGCGCGTAGCCTCTCCTTATGCATGACGTCCCACAGTTCACGGTTTCCGACAGCTAAGTCAGCTTTTCCGCCTTGGCTCCTCCGATTGATAGCAACGGTAGGAGGGATACCTTTGTGATCATTCGTCTGTGTTCGGCCGTCCATGCACTTAAAGACAACAGGTTCGACTTTGGCATACCGCGAAAATGCATGAATCTCCGGGAGCATCTCCTGATAGATTTTTGCGGCGACACGATTTTTATGAAGATTTTCCCGGATATATTCCTTGGCAGCGACGGAAAGGCGTGCAAATTCGACCTCATCAATACGTTCTGCAGCTTTTGGGTCTTCTGCCAAGACGATTGGGGCATGCATCAGTGCGGCTGTCGCAAGTGCCATCGAGGCTTGCAAGAGTGATGTTCGTAGAAAATGACGACGAGATGTCGCGGGTGTCATGGCTTCTATCTGCGCTTCCATCGGATCTTCTGAGGTGTTGACCATGCTTCTTTCCATAAGGAGAGAGGAAAAGAAAAGGAAAATTCAGAAAGTAAGTGCACCGCAATACATGACTCACCCCAGTGAATCAAGTGTCTTAGAGGTCACTTTTCTTGAGCGAAAAGCCCTGAAAGCCTTGCTTCGGGAGGTTTCATTCCTACAATAGAGTGTTACATTCATCCATTCGTCCTCTCTTGTATGCCGGGCACAATCTCACAGGTCATCGGAGCAGTCGTGGACTGCCAATTTGATGATGCAGACACGATGCCACCGATCTATACGGCACTGACGGTTCTCATCGATGACAAACTTTTAACTCTCGAGGTGCAACAACATCTAGAGCAGGGACTTGTTCGCGCAGTCGCGATGGGTTCCACGGACGGACTCCAGCGCGGAGTAATGGTGACGAATACCGGAAAGCCAATCCAAGTACCTGTTGGCCCAGAAACACTTGGACGCATGTTCAACGTTCTTGGAGAGCCTATCGATGGCCTACCTGAGGTGAAGACGAAGAAAAAGTATTCCATTCATCGTCCGGCTCCTTCCTTTATGGATCAGTCGACAGAGACGGAGATTCTTGAGACTGGTATCAAAGTGATCGATCTCATCTGCCCGATCCTGAAAGGAGGAAAAGTCGGACTCTTCGGTGGAGCTGGTGTAGGAAAGACGGTGATCGTGAAAGAGCTTATTTATTCCGTCGCGACTGCTCATGGAGGATTCTCCGTCTTCGCCGGAGTAGGGGAACGAAGCCGCGAGGGAAATGACTTGTACTATGAGATGAAAGAATCCGGAGTTCTTGAAAAAACCGCACTCGTCTTCGGACAAATGAACGAGCCGCCAGGACCACGTTTGCGCGTCGCGCTTTCTGGTCTCTCCATGGCTGAATACTTCCGTGACGAAGAAAACAAAGACGTTCTTCTCTTTATTGATAACATCTTCCGTTTCACCCAGGCCGGTGCCGAGCTTTCCGCTTTGCTCGGACGCATTCCATCCGCCGTGGGCTATCAGCCGACTCTCGCAAACGAAATGGGTATGGTACAAGAGCGTATCGCCTCTACAAAAAAAGGTTCTGTGACCTCTGTACAGGCAGTCTACGTTCCTGCCGATGACTTTACCGATCCCGCTCCCGCCACCACGTTCGCACACTTGGATTCCACCATCGTTCTCACACGCGCACTCGCTGAGCTTGGTATTTATCCAGCGGTTGATCCACTCGAGTCCACATCCACCATTCTCACTCCGACAAACGTCGGCCAAGAACACTACGACGTTGCTCGCTCGGTGCAAAAAATCTTGCAGCGTTACCGCGAACTGCAGGACATCATCGCCATCCTTGGTATGGAAGAGCTCTCGGAAGATGATCGCAATACTGTGCAGCGCGCCCGCAAGATTCAGCGTTTCCTCTCGCAGCCGTTCTTCGTCGCTGAAGTTTTCACCGGTGCTCCGGGTAAGTTCGTGTCGCTCAAGGACACCATCAAGGGTTTCAAGGCCATCATCGCCGGTGAACTCGACCATGTACCCGAACAGGACTTCTATATGAAAGGAGGTATCGATGAAGTTCTTCCCAAGAAAAACTAGTCATGCACACCGAGCTCATCACATCAGAGGGGAGTGCATTCAGCGGAGACGCAGTCTCCGTCACGATCCCTAGTGGTATGGGCGAGATCACCGTGCTCAAAAACCACATCCCTCTGCTTTCCACTGTGGAGCCGGGAACGGTCATCATTCGCACAACTGACCAGGAACTTCTCTTTGCCGTATCACGTGGTGTCGTCCAGGTGGGGCCGAAGAATGTTCGTATTTTGTCTGACATTGCCGACCGTGCTGAGAACCTAGAAGAGAACGCGATCGAACTTGCCAAGAAGCGCGCTGAAGAATTGCGTGAAGCTCGTCGTAATGATGCCGAAGGCTTTGTGGAAGCAACCGCCACTTTGGAGCGTGAACTTGCACGCCTGGCTTCTGTGCGCCGTTTGCGCTCACGTCGTCGCCGTCCATAATTTCCCACCATGTCACACTCTCACACCACACCTCCGGCTGATCACCACGTCCCTGAAGTCTCGCCCATCGAGAGCAACGCGCTTGGCATGGAGTTCGCCATGGAACTTGGATCGCTCATTGCAGTTCCCGCTGTCGTGTTCGGCTTGGTTGGACGTCTTATTGATAAGCAACTTGGTGATTCCCATCTATTTTTCTTCTTGGGTCTTGGGCTCGCATTTGCCGGTTCTTTCACCGCCATCTTCCGCAAGATCAAGGTGATCACCGATCGTATGCCAAAAGTTTTGCCTAAGAAAAAACATACGAAGGAAGAAGCTGATCCGGAGATCGCAAAAGAGCAAGAAATTCTCCATGAACTTTTCCGTCCTCCTTCCGTCAAATAGTTATGGTCACTATTTCACTCGCATCGGAAGTCATTGCTCACATCGGGCACTTTGAAATCAGAAACACCATGCTCATGGCGTGGCTTGCGATGCTGGTTCTCATTATTGTGGCACTTGGCGTTCGTGCGACTGGCTACCAGCTGGTTCCGGGAAGGTTTCAGGCAGCCGTTGAACTTGTTGTCAGCGGGCTTTTTGATCTCTTTGCCTCTGTGGTGAATGACGACCGTCTTGCTCGCAAATTTTTCCCGATGGTCGCGACGATGTTCATCTTCATTGTTCTTGGAAACTGGATGGGTATTTTCCCGGGTGTT
>JAYTPR010000059.1:0-3892 GCA_043747095.1 Candidatus Peribacterales bacterium | reverse complement strand
CACGAAGCGAAGCACCGTGAGCAGGAAATTGGTGATCAGTATGTTGATCTTCCACCTACAGGAGACCCAAAGATCGATGAGATCAGCAAGCTGTCGCGTCGGGCACTGCGTGAGAATGGCGCCGTGAAAGCCGAGGGTGGGCTTAAGGATCACACGCCTGAGTATCACAAGTACGTCGAGTCATCGGAGAGCATTGCGACGTATCTCAATGCTCAGGGTATGGATGGTGACAAGATGGTAGACGAGGCAGGGGACACGAACGCTGGTTTCGATCAGCTTCATGACAGCATCATGATTGCATCGATCCGTCAGAAGCTTGGTGAAAAAGTGCCGGATGCGGAAAAAGCCCTCGCTGCGTAACCACGACAATCCGGGTGTCTGGAGAGGGGGCGAAAGCCCTTTCTTCGGTTAGGAGCGAATCAAATCCATAAACTCCTGCCTCGTTCTGGCATCTTTCTTAAAGCTACCTGCTACATGGCTCGTGACGGCAACGGAGTGCTGTTTCTCAACGCCACGCATCATCATGCAGAAATGACTGGCTTCGATGACGACACCAATACCGACGGGCTTCAGAACTTCTTTGAGAGCGTCACAGATTTGCTGACCTAAGCGTTCCTGCACCTGTAGCCTACGAGCAAACATATCCACGATGCGTGGGATTTTGCTGAGGCCGATGATTTTACCGTTGGGGATATAGCCAACATGTACCTTGCCGGTGAATGGCAGCATGTGGTGCTCGCAGAGCGAGTAGCACTCAATGTCCTTTACGATGATCATGCCGTCTGTATCCGATGAAAAGAGTGCTCCGTTCACGACTGTCTTCAGGTCTTGGTCATAACCCGACGTCAAAAATTCCATCGCTTCTGCCATGCGCTTTGGCGTCCGCTTGAGCCCCTCACGAGTTGGGTCTTCGCCGATCTTTTTCAGCAGGGATTTGAAGAGTTGTTCCATGAGTGGGTGATTATAGCGTTATGTCAGTCTTTTCGCAGTGCTGATCCTTGGTTTCTGCTAGATATGCTTTCAGCTTCACATCAAAGCCCGGGTGCATGACATCTCCTGCTCCGAGGTCAATGAGCGGCTGGAGGACGAAGCGACGTGTATGGAGCCTGAGATGGGGGATCGTCAGTGCATCATCGAGTGAAATCTCTTGGCCGAAGAGTAGAAGATCCAAGTCGATCGTACGGGGTCCAAATTTTTCTGGTGGGTTCTTCTTCTGTTTCTTTTCAATCTTCTTTATCTCCGCTGCGACTTTTTCGGGACTAAGTGTTGTTTCAAAAACTGCTGCGGCATTGAGAAAATCAGCCTGCTCCGTGATGTGCTGAGCCTTGCTACGGTAGACAGGGGAGAAGCGGATGTCCTTGAAAGATTTTTTGAGGTAGGCCGCTGCGGCTCTGAGATTTTTCTCAGGGTCGATGTTCGAGCCGATGCCGAGATAGACGGTTTCTATGGGCGGATGATCGTAACGCAGGCGGCATCGAGAGGCAGATCAGGCTTTTTACAGACAGTAACCTTCACGCTGTCTGGCTTGAAGTTTGTGAGAATAACGGCGGCAATATCTTCCGCAAAACGTTCCACAGTTTTTCGTTCCGCGAGTCCGAGTTTAGTGACGACATCCGTCACTGCGGCGTAGTCCGTGCCATGCGCGATGTCATCGGTCGTGCCAACTTTTTGTAGCGAGCCAAATAGCTCGATACTGACGAGTACGCGCTGAGCTTTCGCACGTTCGGCTTCCGGCACGCCGATGCGCGTCCAGACTTCGATGTCCTTCAGGAAGATGGAGTCCATGAGCAAAGCTTACACGCGCGGCGTCTGTGGCTCGACTGGCTTGTCTACTTTCACGCCGAAGAGTTCTGGGCGCTCGGCGAGAGGAGAGGAGGCAATGAGACGGCAGAACCAGCGAGAGACGATGATTCCTGTGAAGAGCGAGATAAAGATACCGATGG
Organism: Candidatus Peribacterales bacterium; assembly: GCA_043747095.1. Lineage (GTDB taxonomy): Bacteria > Patescibacteriota > Gracilibacteria > Peribacterales > Peribacteraceae > JAGORY01. Next base: position 1,949 of record JAYTPR010000059.1, on the reverse strand, counting down.
CGAGCGTCACGGCGAAGCCGCGGATGATGCTTGTACCGATGGTGAACAAGATGATGCACGTGATGAGCGTCGAGAGGTTACCGTCGCGAACGCTTGGCCATGCCTTCTTGAAACCGGTTTCTACAGCGGTCTTGAACGTCTTACCCTTCTTCAGTTCTTCTTTGATGCGCTCGAAAGCAAGCACGTTGGCGTCCACAGCCATTCCCATGCTGAGGATGATGCCCGCGATACCAGCGAGTGTCAGAACAACGTACTGATTTGAGATCAGAAGAATAGGAAGCTTCGTGCTTGCGATGAGCAGGACGACGTACGTCATGAGAGCGAGGACTGCAACGACACCGAGAGCGCGGTACACGAAGATCATGAACAGACACAGGATGGCAAAGCCTACGAGGGCTGCGAAGACAGACTGCTCCAGTGCCGTTGCTCCGAGCGTTGCTTCCACTGTGCTCTGACCAGACAAATAGATAGGAGCGGGGATAGCACCGGTGTTGAGGTCCTGCGCGAGTGTGCGAGCTTCCTCGAAGCTGCGGCTTCCGGTGATCACAGCATTGCCACCAGCGATCTCATTTTGAACCGTTGGAGCAGAGACGAGCTCGCCGCCAACGAAGATGGCGATGCTTTTACCGATGTTGCGCTTCGTGAGTTCCTGGAAGAGTTTGCCACCTTTCTCATCGAACTGGATTTGAACGACAGGGACGTTACTCACGGGGTCGACTGTGACGCTTGCCGTGCGGAAGCGCTGGCCGTTGAGCTCCGTATCTTTCCAGCCTGTAGGCTCAAGAGAGAAGAAGAGTCCGCGAATGACGACCTGATCTTCATTCCTCGTGATTTCGCCTTTTTCGATTGTGTCAGCAACAGCTTTGGCTGCGGTGACATCCATCTTCAAGCGCAGAAGATCGTATGTGACTTTTGCACCAGTCGTGATGACTGCTTTGTCAGCGCGAATAATGTGATAACCGAATGGAGTCTCAACCACGGAGCTGATCTGCCCCTGCTTGAGTGCGAATGCAGCAGTTTCAAAAGCGGCTGGCATGACTCCAGGACGGATAACACCGATAGAACCCGCTGAGGCCTTGGATGGGCCATCGGAATCTGTTCGTGCGATATCGCTAAAGTTGGCGCCGGCATCAAGACGCTTCTTGAGTTCATCAGCGTAACTCTTCGCCTGTGACTGAGATCGAACAACAGAGGCTTCCGCGCGCTCGGAACCCTTGTACTGAATGAGGATGTGGCTGGCAGTCATTTCCTGGCTACCATCGATACGTCCTGCAAGGTAGATCACAACACTCTGTTCTCCATTGATGCTTACCGTTTCCTGGCTACCGATAGCCATGGTCTGCAGCGTGGCCTGAATTTCCTTCGGAGCGGACGTAATGAGTACTGCGCTCTTGGACTCTGTGGAAGAATCCGGAGTTGTCTTTGCAATTTCCTGGAAAGCTTCCGTTGGGTTAGACAGCGGACGAGGGACGGACTTCTTCGGCTCAAGTACTTTCGTGATATAGATTCCTTTGATCTCTTTTACTTGTTGCTGACCCTGTTCGTCTTGGACGACGGTCTGGATGCTTGCTTCGTTCTTGATGACAGGATCCTCTGGCGTGCGGTTTGCGAGTACTTCCATTCCATTCGGAAGCTGTGAGACGAAGAGTTCGCGGCTATCGAAGTACGAAACGCCGAGCTGGTTACTCAAGTCCTGTCCGTAGACTTGCAAATTACCGGTACCCGTTGCGATGGCCTTAAAGACTCGGTCAGCTTGAGCGCGAATGCCAGCTTCATAGCCGACTGGTGTTTCGGTGTATTCCTCTTTGAATTCGAGCTGAATCGTTTTTCCGACAGTTGCGATACAGCGGTTCACGTCGATCACCCCCGGACACTCCACGAGGAGGTGTTTTTCAGGACCGAAATACGATGGAGTGATGGTGGCTTCGCTCACACCAAGAGAGTTCACG
>JAYTPR010000058.1:0-6812 GCA_043747095.1 Candidatus Peribacterales bacterium | reverse complement strand
TGATGTTCTTCCCGGCAATCCGAACACTGTGGGTGCTTTGCTCGGCATGGCAGATGATCATTTCCTCAGTAATATCGGCGTCGTCCTCGTTCCAGCGCTTCTGTACGTGGTCGGCGGTTTCTGGCTGCTTTCGGTGCTCTTTGAGCGTGAGGAGGATATGAAAGAATTCGGAAACATCGTCGAGGCGCAGTCGTTTGTTTCGGCACCGTAAAGAGGCGTACCATGACGCAACATTTCACCCCTATGCGTATGGTTTTTCGTCGCCGTCTCATTTCTGCATCTGCTGTTTTCCTTCTGCTCGCTCCCGGCTTTGCCGCCGCGAAGCCAGTGGTTGGCATTGTTGATACGTCTGCAAAGACAGTCAGTCGGGCAAACTTCCTTTCCTGGTCCTTTACTGCGCTCGATCTAGCAAAGAACGAGAAGACCTGCAGACTTCCGTATACACGCTATCCGCGCGGTATGAAGCAAACGCTCTGCGCAGCTCAGGCACTCGGTGCACTCAGCGTATTCGGTACCACCGCTCAGTACACGCTCAGCCGACCGATCACTCGCGGTGAAGCCTTGGAAGTTCTCACAGCTCTGACAGATAAGCAGGAGGTCAGTGATGTATCAGGCTTTAAGGATGTGAAGACCGATGCAGAGAAACAGGCGGCGCAGAATGCCGTTGCACTGAAGTGGATGGTTCCACAGAGCTCAACGCTCTTTGGTTTCAAGCAGCCCCTCACAGGTATTGAGACGCTCTCTCTTCTGCAGGCCGTGAGCGGTAAGCAGACCGTCAAGACCACGATCACAGTTCCCATCACATTTACTCAGGAATCCATTCCGCATCAGGACATCATGTACGCAGTATGGGACCTCATTCAGCGCGACTACATTCATGCGGACAAAATTGATCAAGACGACGTTGCCTACAAAGCCATCGAAGGAATGGTCAATTCTCTTAATGATCCCTACAGCACATTTTTTCGTCCCGCTGGAGCAGATGATTTCCAGTCGCAGATCAAAGGAGAGGTAACCGGCATCGGTGCGCATGTGGAAGACAAAGCAGGCATCGTGACGGTTGTGAGTCCGCTACCGGGTTCGCCTGCTGAGAAAGCAGGTATTCAGGCTGGTGATGAAATTTTGGAGGCGAATGGAGTTGTCTTGAAAGGTCTTGGAGTCGAGAAAGCGGTGTCGTACATCCGCGGAGAGCGCGGCACGACGGTTGTTCTCAAGATTCGTAGAAATGGCAGCGAGATGACCGTTAGTGTCGTACGCGACACGATTGTTATTCCGGAAATCTCCGTCACGTGGCAGGCAGACATCGCAGTTGTGCAGCTCGTGCAGTTCGGCGAGAAGACAGAGAAGAACATCCGTTCCGTCTTCACCGAAATCGCAAAGAAAAATCCGCGCGGTGTCATTCTGGATCTTCGCAATAACGGCGGAGGACTGTTGTCCGCTGCTGACCTTGTTGTTAGTAACTTCGTTCCACGCGGTACCGTTGTAGCCAAAGTACAGAGCCGCTCGGAGACGACTGAAGAGAAAACGCAGGATGAGCCGACCATCAGCCCTTCAACAAAGCTTGTCGTTCTCGTGAACAAAGGCTCTGCGAGTGCATCTGAGATCGTTGCAGGAGCTCTGCAAGACCTCAAGCGCGCGAGCATCGTCGGTACGGTGACGTTTGGTAAAGGTACGGTGCAGGAGGTCATCGGATTCCGTTCCGGTGAAGCGCTCAAGCTTACGATTGCAGAATGGTTGACGCCACTTGGACGCCACATCGATAAAATCGGTGTGAAGCCTGACTTCATCATCGAGTCCGACAACCGTGATGAGCAGCTACGAAGGGCACTAGAGATAGTCCGTTAATGTTGATAAAAAATACCGCAGCTGCGATTCGCAAATCGCAGGCAGAGACGTACGAGTCATGCGTCTCTGCTTCAGCGGTTCGCAAACCGCTGCTACGATAGCTTGGTGATTCCCCGCGTCATCCTTGCTTCGGCCAGCCCTCAGAGAAAAACCCTTCTCGAAGGTTTGGGCGTAAATTTTGACGTCATCCCAAGTTTCGTCGATGAAGATGGTCACCCTGAGAAGAGTCCGCTCGAAAGATCCGTCATTCTTGCAAAACTAAAGGCTGAAGACATTGCAGCGAAGCATAAAGGCGCCATCGTCATCGGTTGTGACACGCTCGTCGTTTCCTACGCTGGTGAACTTCTGGAGAAGCCGAAAGACACTGAGGATGCACGGCGCATGCTCGAGGCGCAGAGTGGAGCTGTCTCAGTCGTTCACTCCGCACTCTGCGTTATCGATGCGAAAGGCGCAGTTCACGAAGGAGTGTCGACATCATCGGTGAGATTTAAGAAGCTCGCTCCAAAAGACATGGATTGGTGGATCGGTACCAATCTGTGGCGCGGTCGCTCGGGTGGTTTTCAGATCGACGGTCCAGGCCAACTCATGATCTCCCATATAGAAGGAGACTGGACGGGGATTGTCGGTTTGCCTGTGTTCCTACTCGGACAGTGCCTGAAAGATGCGGGATTCTCAGTGTATTCATAACTACCGCAGCCGCGCCGCCGCGTCCCGGTAGTCGTAGCTGTTGCTAAATTTCCTGCGACGCGGCGTCGCAGCTGCGGGAAGAAAAATAGATACAGCCTTTTATGCTATCGGTGTCACTTTCCACGTTCCGGCAGCTGATGACCACTGGTAGTCCTTTGGCGTATTTGCAAGTTCGGCCTTGAACGGCTTATCGAGCATGTAGGTCAGTTTGTCTTTTGGTTTCTCTGGCATACGGAGATCAACGTACTCTTCAAAGAACGCTCCGGTGCCGAGTTCAAAACTTAAGCCTGTACGATAGTCATGCGTAAATTCATCCACGGTGTACGGTGCCTGAATCTTGAGAAGCAAATGAATGTGATCCGGCATCACCACGAAACCGTAGATCACAAAGCTGTGTTTCTTTTGGAGTCCATACAGATAATCGATGGCTTTGGTCGCAAAATTTGGGTGAATGAACACCTGCCTTCTGTGCCACGTGTTCATGGTGATGAACATGATGGCCCCGTTTTGGGCTCTGCCTCTTTGGATCATACGATCATCATATGCGGACACGCCGAAAAAGACGAAGGCACTCAAGCCTCCTCCTTATTACATGTTGGAGTAGAACTGGTTCTTGACGTTGGCTGCGCGGAAGCCTTCGCGCTTGAGAGCGCGGATACGCTGCAGACGGCGCGTTACTTTGCGCTTGTGGGTCTTGCGCTCGCGGAGAACTTTCAAGACGCGAGATTCCTGGAACTGCTTTTTAAAGCGGCTCTGGAGCCTTTCGTTTGATTCGTCGCCTCTCTTGATTGCGTGGACAGCCATAAAGCTGAGGCATGGTAAGGGATATAACGAGCGTGCGCAAGCCTGTTTTCAGGCTCTTCTTATGACTTATGGACTAGTAAGTCTGGCCACGGAATGAGCGGCGAGTCATCACACGTCTTTTCGAGCTCAAGAGCTTCTACAATTCGTTTTGCAAGCTGCACGTTGGTGATGAGTGGAATACCGCGATCAATAGCGATGCGACGGATGAAGTAGCCATCTGTCTTTTCGGCAGACGAAGTGTGCTGCGGAATGTTGATGACGAGGTCGATGCGCTTGCTCTCCAAATATTCTTTAATGTTCGGGCTGCGCGGTTCCGAGATTTTATGCAGCAGTGCGCTCGGGATATTTCTCGATGACAAAAATTCATGCGTGCGTCCCGTCGCGAAGAATGCGAATCCAAGATTTTTGAGCGACTCGATTGCTGGCAGAAGATCGATCTTGTCTTCCAATTTTCCGATGGTGAGCAGAACGTTTTTGCGTGGCGTCACGAAGCCGATGGCTTTGAGTGAGAGCATGAGCGCTTGTTCCATGCTGTGGCCGAAACATGCGACTTCACCGGTGGACGCCATCTCGACGCCGAGTCGTGGATCAGCACCCTTCAGGCGGCTGAAGCTAAATTGCGCAGCTTTCACGCCAACGTGATCCAAGTCCATCGTCTGATACTTTACGTTTTCTGGAGCGCGCTTCAGGAGTGCTTGTGTCGCAAGTTCTGCAAAGTTCACACCGGTGACCTTGCTCGCAAATGGGAAGCTGCGGCTGGCACGGAGATTGCATTCGATGACTTTGAGGCGGTTATTTTTCGCGAGGAACTGAATGTTGAACGGACCGGAGATTTTTAGTCCGAGTGAGATTTTCTTTGCGATGGCTTTGATCTTACGGAACGTCTCAATGTTCACGCGCTGCGGCGGCAGAACAATAGTCGCATCTCCGGAGTGCACACCAGCATTCTCCACATGTTCGCTGATGGCGTAGAGAAGAAGCTTGCCGTTTTGAGCAACACCGTCGAAATCGATTTCTTTCGCATTCGTTTCAAATTTTGAGATGACGACTGGTGCTTCTTTACTCAGATGTGTCGCTTCTTCGATAAATTCTTTCAAGTCATCTTCACACATCACGACCGTCATGGCCGCACCCGAGAGGACGTAGCTCGGACGGACGATGACCGGGTAACCGGCGGTCTTGGCAAATTGCTTAGCAGATGCGAGGTCTGCAAATTCTCTCCATTCTGGCTGATCAACCTGTAGTTCATCCATGAGTTTTCCAAACTTGTGCCTGTCTTCAGCTCTATCGATATCCGCGGAGTCTGTTCCCAGAATCGGCACACCTTCTTTTGCGAGCTTCAATGCGAGTGAGTTTGGAATCTGTCCACCCATGGAGACAACCACGCCAACTGGCTTCAGGAGCCGCACAACGTCCATGACGCGCTCAAGCGTGAGCTCATCAAAGAACAGCTGGTCACACTCGTCGTAGTCCGTGCTTACGGTCTCCGGATTGGAGTTAATCATCGTTACTTCAAATCCTTGTTTCATGAGTTCGCGCACGGCCTGCACGCAACACCAGTCAAATTCTACGGAGGAACCAATGGAGTACGGGCCACCGCCAATGACAATGACACGCTCTTTTGGTTTCGTTTCAAACGTGACATCAGGAGTTGTTCCACGGTACGTAAAGAACATGTAGTTCGTCTGTGCGGGGAATTCTCCAGCGAGCGTATCGATCTGCTTTACGACAGGAATAATGCCGGCTTTCAGACGTGCTTCGGTGACCTCTTCCTGCGTTTCATCGCGGATCATCGCAATGCCTTTGTCCGAGAAGCCACAGTCTTTTGCGTTACGGAGAAGTGTCGGACTGAGCGCAGTCGACTTCGCCTGGAAAAGTTCGTGCTTTAAGTCTGCACAACGCTTGATGCGTTCCAAAAACCACTTGTCGATACCAGTCATGATATTGATTTCTTCAACGCTAAATTCTCCACAAAGTGCTTCAGCAACTGCATACATTCGCCTCGGACTCGGAACTTTGATTTCAGATTTCAGATCCTTCTTTGCAAATTTCATCGGTACGGGGAAAAGCCCCTGAGAACCGTTATTCAGCATGCGCATGGCTTTCTGAAGAGCTTCTTCCATAGAGCGCCCGAGCGCCATCACTTCACCGACAGACTTCATTTCGGTTGAGATTTCGGTGGAGACGAAGTTAAATTTTGCAAGATCCCAACGCGGCACCTTCACGGCGACGTAGTCGAGAGATGGCTCGAAGTCGGCACATGTTACTTTCGTGATGGAGTTTTTGATGTCCGGTAGTGCGTATCCGAGTGCGAGTTTGGCAGCGACGAATGCGAGTGGGTAACCGGTTGCTTTCGATGCGAGTGCAGAACTGCGACTGAGGCGAGCATTCACTTCGATGACACGATACGTGCGACTCTTTGGATGAAGCGCATACTGAATGTTGCACTCACCAATAATGCCAAGATGACGAATAACTTTCAGTGCGATTGTGCGAAGCATTTGGTAGTCCTCGTTATCCAGCGTTTGGCTTGGCGCAACGACGATGGACTCTCCGGTGTGGATACCGAGAGGGTCGATGTTTTCCATGTTGCAGACCGTGATGCAGTTATCGTACGCGTCGCGCACAACCTCGTACTCTATCTCTTTCCAGCCCGTCAGGTCTTCCTCGACAAGTACTTGGTGAGATTCGACGAATGCGACTTTCAAGATTTCTTCTGCCTTTTCCTGCGTCGATGCTCTGCCGCTTCCTTTTCCTCCAAGTGCGAATGCAGCGCGGATCATGACCGGTAATCCGATTTTTCCGATTGCTTCTTTTGCTTCCTCAAAAGACTCACATGCAAGCGAGCGGGGAACCGATACGCCGATGGAATTGAGTTCAGCGTTAAAGAGCGCACGGTCTTCAGTTTTCTTGATGGCATCCACGGATGTTCCAAGTACGCGCACGTTGTATTTTTTGAGAACTCCGGAGTCTTCCAGTGCGACACCGCAGTTCAGTGCGGTCTGTCCACCGAACGAGAGAGCAATAGCTTCCGGCTTTTCTTCGGCGATGACCTTCTCCACGAATTCCGGTTTCACCGGAAGGAAGTACACGCGGTCAGCGAGCCCCCAACTTGTTTGGTTCGTGGCGATATTTGGGTTGATGAGCACGACGCGCTTTCCTTCTTCTTTGAATGCCTTGATCGCCTGAGATCCTGAGTAGTCGAACTCACCGGCTTCTCCGATTTTAAGGGCTCCTGAACCGAGTAGAACGATGGTTTTCACGTTCTTGAGCTCTTCCAAATTTGGGAAACTGGCCTTCCCGCCCTCATGGGGCGCGGGAGCGCCACTGGTGATGTCCTTACTCATGTCCGGACGATCGTAGGGGTACCGAACGCACAACGCAAATCCGAATTTTTTGATGCTGCAAAAGCGCAGAATCATCAGAGCTGAAGCCGAAAAACACTCAATAAACTTCAAAATGATGTTAAGTTTTTC
>JAYTPR010000057.1:0-3091 GCA_043747095.1 Candidatus Peribacterales bacterium | reverse complement strand
GCCCTTCGTCATCCTCCTCTTCTGCACGATCTTCTTCGAGCGCAGAGAACCGAAGTTCTGAAGGCACATCTTTTTCCCGATCTGTAAGCGTTAGCTCATCCGCTCCACGTAGCTCTTCCATTGGCGACGTCCTGAAAAAGACTGATGATCTCATCAAGAAAACGGTGCCCAAGCTCTAGGTCGGGAGTTTCTTGCGGGAGCGAGGCTTCTTCCGTAGGCTTCATTCAGCCGTTTTCTTCTTCCTATGACTCGAACCACTGCAGAAATCCGTCAGGCCTACTTGGACTTCTATAAGTCCAAAGATCACGCCGTAATTCCAGGAGCGTCACTGGTGCCTGAGAATGACCCAACCGTGCTTTTCACGACCGCTGGTATGCATCCGCTTGTCCCCTATCTCATGGGTCAAGCGCACCCGATGGGTAAGCGCGTGTGCGATGTGCAGCTCTGTGTGCGCACACAGGATATCGACGAAGTTGGCGATGCGTCTCACCTCACAATGTTTGAAATGCTTGGACGCTGGAGCATGGGTGACTACTTCAAGGAAGGTGCGATCACGATGAGTTATGAATTTATGACTGGTGTGCTCGGTATTCCAAAAGAAAAATTTGCAGTCACCTGTTTTGAGGGCGACAAAGATGCCCCAAAAGATGATGAATCTGCCGACATCTGGAGAAAGATCGGTGTCCCAAACGAGCGCATCGGTTTCTTGCCGAAGGCGAAAAACTGGTGGGGTCCGGCCGGCCAAACAGGTCCGTGCGGTCCGGATACCGAAATGTTCTATTGGGTAGGGAAAAGCGAACTACCGCCTGCAGACAGCAATCCGGCAAACGATGACCCGAATTGGATGGAGATCGGTAATGACGTGTTGATCCAATACGACAAGCAGGCAGATGGCTCGTTTGCGCCACTCAAGCAAAAGAACTTGGATGAAGGCCTAGGCCTTGAGCGCCTAGCGTGTGTGCTGCAGGGGGTGAAAAGTGTGTACGACACCGACGCTTTCCGTCCGATGCTGGAAGCAGTGTTTTCGAAAACAACAAAGTCCGAAGCGGATGCGACTCGCGATGCGCGCATCATTGTCGATCATTTCAAAGCTGCGTCGTTCATCATCGCTGATGGCGTGCGACCAAGTAATGTAGACCAAGGGTACGTGCTTCGTCGTCTCATTCGTCGTGCTATTCGTTCCGCTCGCAAACTTGAGATCACTGAACTCGCCGGATTCTCCGTCTTCATGGCAGGCATCGTCCGTGCGCAGTATGGAAATTTCTATACGCAGCTCACGGTACAAAAAAATGTCATCGAAGAAACTCTCGCAAAAGAAGAAGAAGCGTTCATGAAAACTCTCGCCGAAGGCACAAAGCACTTCCAGAAAATCAGCGAGAAGAGTGGTGAGATAATTGCAGGCATCGATGCATTTCACCTCTATGACACATACGGCTTCCCAATCGAGATGACGAAAGAAATGGCTCTAGAAAGCGGTAAAAAGATCGACGAAGCGGGATTTGCAAAAGCATTTGAAGATCATCAGGCACTTTCACGCGCTGGAGCTGAAAAGAAATTTTCCGGAGGACTCGCTGACCACGGTGGAGAGACCACAAAACTCCACACCGCCACTCACCTGCTCAATGCCGCACTTCGTCAGGTCCTTGGCGAGCACGTTTCTCAGAAAGGCAGCAACATCACAGCCGAGCGCCTGCGTTTCGATTTTAATAACCCAGATAAAATGACGCCGGAGCAGATCAAGAAAGTGGAAGAGCTTGTGAATGAAGCGATTAAAGCTGATGCACCGATCAGCTTTTCGGTCATGAGCGTCGACGAAGCAAAAGCACAGGGCGCCATCGGTGTCTTCGGTGACAAGTACGGTGACAAAGTGAAGGTGTACACAATGGGTAAGTTTTCCAAAGAGATCTGTGGCGGCCCTCATGTGACACGCACCGGACTCCTCGGTACGTTCAAAATCCAGAAAGAAGAAAGTAGCTCCGCAGGTGTTCGGCGCATCAAAGCAGTCGTTTCAGGTGGTCCTGCTGATATTCAGGTCGCCGAGGAAGCCGCGTAAAGCAGAATTGACATATTTGCCGAACATGTCAGAATGTCTGACCGGTTTTCGGCATGTCCGAAAGCTGGATACGGTCTTTGGCATTATCGGTTGATAGAATTTCCTGCTGACGTTGGCGCTGTGGGCACTTTTCGAGTGCTTAGAATGCCAATGTCAGACAGGACGTGTGTTCCTGTTTCAGTTTCTCTCGCGTTTGAAAGGCGCGAATTTCTCTGACGAGACATAGGCAAATGAATGTCACAACAACTGTTCTCACAAAGGATGACTCATGAAACGTCTGAAAGGACCCGCCATCTTCCTCGCGCAGGGATTTGGCAAAGAGGGTTGGAAAACCCTCGAAGAATGTGCAAAAACCGCCGGTTCACTCCGGTACGAAGGCATGCAGTTGCCGCTCTGGGTTGATGACCTCATCAACCTGAGCACAGCCGCAATGTCCACGACGTACTGTCAGCAACTCCTCGGCAAAGCCAAGGAAGCTGGCTGTCCCATCGTGGAAGTCGCGAACCATGTGGAGACTCAGCTCGTGCGCTGCACTCCGGCATACCAGAAACTGTTCGATGGCTTCGGCCCAGAACAGTTTCGCGGGAATCCGAAGGCAATGCTCGCATGGGCGCAGGAGCGTGCTTTGCTCAGCGTCCGTGCTGCGAAGAACCTGGGGTTCGACCGCGTTGCTGCGTTCAGCGGTACGTCCATCTTCCATCTGATGTATCCCTGGCCACAGCGGCCAGCGGGACTTGTTCAGGCGGCGATGAACGCTCTCGCAAAAGCGTGGCTGCCGGTCTTCAATCTCGGTGAAGAGCTCGGTGTCGACATCTGCTTCGAGCTCCATCCTGGTGAAGACTTGCACGACGGTGACAGCTTCGAAATGTTCTTGCGGTACGTGGACAACCACCCGCGCTGCATGATTCTGCTTGATCTCAGTCACTTCGTGCTGGCAGGCATGACGATGCAGAACATGCTGGATTACATCAGCACGTTCAAAGACCGCATCCGCATGTTCCATGTCAAAGACGCCGAGTTCAACCCGACCGCGGGTGG
>JAYTPR010000056.1:0-4132 GCA_043747095.1 Candidatus Peribacterales bacterium | reverse complement strand
TGGCCTCCAAGCTGATCACTCTTCATACGCGCAACGATGGCGAGGACTACTTCTTGGTTCGGTTCGATGACAAATGTGGAGAGTGGCAAGTTGGCGCACACACGCGTCGCGGTTTGAGTGGCACACTGTCCTGTACTCGCCTGGGCAAACGGTGTGCTCGTACCGGTATTCAAGATTTGTCCCGGAGTGAGCCTATAGAGAAGGAGTGCATCGACGCTCGACGTCACTCCGTCGATGCGAATATTTTTGAGATCAATGCGTTCGCCTTCCGCGCGTAAACGAAGCCGCAAAAGAGTATCGCTCGTCGCGGAACCGAGAAGAATATGGCTCCGGACTGGCATGCTGTCCTCCACAATAAAAAGGTTTCCACGATCTGCAATCGAAATATCCGTACTACCTGACGTATTGACGATGATGAAGCAGTTGCCGGTTATACACGTGCCGTCAGTCTCTATTCCTTCCAACGCGAGAGAGTCTGTTGTTCCTTGTGCTTCGATGTAATCCGGCAAGCCTGTCGCAAATCGTATACCGATGGTGACTGGGCCAAGTGCGGAGACTAAGTCTGCTTTCACGACGAAAGGCACGGTGAGTCCTTTCGGTAAGTTGATACCTCCACCGAGCATCGCATCAAAAATGAGTCTTCCTGCTTCCACCTTTCCGCTCGCTTGCGCCGTTGTCTCAAACAGTCCGTCACCATCACGGTCCATCAAAAGTTTGTAGTTCTGTCCGTACAAAAGTGACCCAGCTGATGGCTCAAACACCAGACTTGTGAGCATAGAATCCTGTCTGCCGGAGACAGCGTCAAACTTGAGAAGCGTCACATTTTTCTGTCCTTGAGCTACTGTCGTCAGCGTGCCACTCGTTTGCTGATCGATTTGGAGAATGGCTCTGCGAGTTGGTTCTGAGACGAGAATACAGATGGAGCTACAGCCGTCCGAATCCTGAACATTGCCATCGTCACACTGCTCTGGAGCTTCCGTCACGCCGTTACCACAGACTGGTGAAGTCGTGGGATTTTGGTGACTGCTCTCGTAGTCGATCACAAGGGTGTACGTAATCTTCGCCATTTCTCCACGCGTGAGTTTGTGCGCTGGGTCGGACAGAAGATGTAGCAGGATACCGCGGTTACGGGCTTCTGTGACAAATACTTCGTACCAGGGACCATCCGTTCGTGTCGGATTGATACCATAGGTAAGGAGGGCCATTTTTAGTGCTTCATCAAGCTGCACCGTGCGATCCGGCTTAAATGTTCCGTCAGCGTACCCCTGCACTATGCCAAGCTCAGCAGCCGAACACGTTGTGCGTGCGTACCACTGAGGAGTCTTTACATCGAGATCCGTAAAGCAGCGCAGGTCATCTGCCTGCCTCCCTGGGAAACGAGCTTCCATGAGGATCTTTAAGAATTCTGCGCGGTTGATAGTCGTATTCGGACGGAATGTGCCGTCTGCGTATCCTTCTACGATTCCGCGTTCCGCAAGACCTGCGATAGCGCTTCCGTACGTGGATGATGATGTATCTACGAAGGTTGCTGCTATAGCGACAGCACTGCTACAGAAAAAAAGAGGTATTGCGAGAGAGGCGAAAGGGCGGAGTTGCATAACGGCAGTATAGTATAGTGTTCGGCATGCAGATATTTGCGCTCGAAACAAACATAGGACGGGTCAAGGAACATTTTCTTGCACATGGCGAGGCGGAAATTTTCACTGCGCATCCGCATATTGTCTCTTTTTTGTGGCACATCGCGTGGGAGTTTTTCGTCACAATTTTTCTATTTGTCGTGTGTATTTATGGCTTTGAAATCGGCATTCTTTCATGGCCGGTCGCTTTGACTGTTTTCATCGTAGGGTGGTTTATCTTCGTATTCTTTGGACTTATCGAAGCGTACATCGACTGGAAGTATGACTTCATTTTTCTCACGACGGACAAGCTCATCATCGTTGATCAAATGTCGCTTTTCCGTAAGTCCATCACACCGATCAGCTTAGAAAACCTTGGTGACGTCGTGGCGGAAACGCAGTGGCTGAATCTCTTTCAATTTGGCATTATTCGCTTTGCACTAAAAGAAGGCCATGGGCCGGAGGTCAAACTTCGTTTCATGCCCAAGGCAGACAGACTCGTCGGGCAGATTGCCGAGCAGATCACACTCTATCAGCGTCGAAAAGATTACGTCGTTCCCTACCGATCCCGTGATTCAGTTGAGTAGTAAAGACCGCGCCGCGTTCTACAGACGGACAGCTGTGTCCGTGGGGCTCTTTGCATTTTTCTTGTCCGTTGCCGCCAACGTTTTCTTCCTTTCCACTCGCAATACGTCAAAGGCTCCCGAGCAGGGGATTTTCGTTGGAGGAGGACAAGAGGAGCCGCTTCTCATGGGGCCGGTTGCTTTCGGTCAGGTGCAGCGAGGTTTTGTCCCCAAGTTCCAAAAGTCATCAGGCTCAAGCGCCTTCTTGCCAGTAGCCTCTTACGTCCTTCCAGACGGCATGGTGCCGCAGACCTCTGGTGCATTGCCGCTGTTTCGTGATCAGGGAGTACCTCTCGACGAGTCGGAAGTTCAGCGTATTTTCGATCGCCTTGGTGTCACGCTTGGCTGGCGTGATCTTCAGCTCCTCCCTTTGCAGCAGCGTTGGCGAACGGCCGATCGTCTCATGGAAATCGCTCTCGATATTGAAAAGCGTGCTCTCACCATTACGCGCACTGGCTCCTTCAGTCCGTCTGCCGAAGGTCGTGCGAGTGATGATGCAACCGTAGCGATTGCACGAGAATTTTCGATGTCACTTGGCATCGATCCTGTTTCCTACGGCACACCGAAAATTGTCGAGCGTTCGACGGAACCAGGAGGGCCACTCAAGACATATGTCATTTGGCCAATGATCTTCAACGGCGTCCCGCTCCTTGATGCAGACGCGCAGTCCGTCCCTGCTGTCCAAGTACAGGTCGGAAGACTGTCCCGCAAAGCACTCAGCATGACCGTGACATTGCTGCGTCCAGACCGCATGTCGCAGTCGGCGTATCCATGGGCTCCAAAGCCTGCCATCGTTGCAAGTTTGCAAGCAGGAGGCTTACTGCCCATCGCAAAAGATACAAAGGGCACGAAGACCGATGTTGTGTATACGTCTCTCACACCGTCGTTTGTTCTGCTTCTTGGAGATCGCGAGTTCCCCACCTACATCGTCCCGACACTGCTCGTTGAATTCAAGCAAGGAAATGTCACAGGCAAAACGTTTGTTCCTGCACTGAGCGAGACGCAGTTTTTGTGGAGGCCAGTCGTGAAGACGATGTCATCCGCTCCAGCATCTCTCGCTGCAACAGGCGCTATCAAGACAGCATCCGGTTCCGCAAAAACCACATCAGGTTCGACGAAGTAATTTGTAGAAGACATCGCGAAGGCAAAACAACTTCCTTTTGAGCTTCATGTCGTTCGCTGGATTCGCAACCTAAAGCAGCGAGGGGCATGCCTGACATTTCGCTGGCATACGACAAAACACCTCAGCAAGCGAGCAAGCAACTGAGATTGTTCTGAACGCAACCGCAAAAACTTGCCATCCGCTGCGATTCGCAGGGAAACTATTGAAAGTCTCCCTCCTTCCATGCCCACACAATTCACGCGCCGCCTTCTCGCCTCGGTTCTCTCGATCATCGTGTTTGTCGAACCCATCTCTGCCCTAGCGGCCACTCGCACTTGGGATGCCGGAGGTTCGGACAACAAATGGAGTACGGCCGCGAATTGGAGTGATGACACTGTTCCGACCGCTTTGGACATTGCACTCTTCGATGGCACCGGAAAGAAAGATGCAACGATCGACGCAGCGTTCGCAGGTACAGGTGCAGAGTTGCGGATGACCTCGACAAATACCGGCACTATCACCGTCGGTCGTTCATTCACCGTCAACGGCAACCTTTCGCTCTCCGGTGGCACATTCCGCATCAACGGAGGGAACATCGTTACGGTCAAAGGAAGCTGGCAGAACGGCGGTGGGACGCTCACGTCCAATACCGGAACAGTTCTCTTGGTAGGCTCGGGAACAAGTTACGTTCTTAAAGAGACGGGCGCTTTCAGGAACTTGAGTCTGGATGACGGCTTAGTAGGATATTGGAGATTTGACGAAGCGACTGGAACCGGAGCGATCGATAGCAG
>JAYTPR010000055.1:0-5171 GCA_043747095.1 Candidatus Peribacterales bacterium | reverse complement strand
CTACGCAGATACTCCGTCGGCGCACTCGTCACAGCAGGAACTATCTACGATTCTGGTGTGTACAACGCAACGCTTTCCGGCGCCGAACTGCACGGCGTGCCACTTATTGTGATGTATGCGGGACAGAAAATTTCACTGGGTTCCGACACGCTCGAAGCTATTTGGCCGCCAGCCGTCATGCCAAGCGGCTTCGCCAAAGATGAGAATAACGAATCGCTCACGCTTCGGTTCACCCATGCGGGAAAGCGCGTGCTGTTTACCGGAGATATGGAAAGTATCGTCGAAAAAACTCTGGTCGAAGCAAAGGCAGATCTGAAGGCTGACATTCTGAAAGTGCCGCATCATGGCAGTAAGTCTTCATCGACGATCGAATTTCTTCGTGCGGTTCAACCAACGATCGCCGTTATTTCGGCTGCACAAAATAATTCGTACGGCCATCCACATCCCGACGTGCTGGCGCGTCTCGCTGCAATCAGAACCGAGATCAGGCGCACCGACGAACTCGGCGATATTGAGCTGGAATGGTGAATAGAGGCTGTATCTAGCCTAAAAGTCGGTGTATACTCAATCGCACATGATCGCCATTCTCATCGTCGCTGGCAGGTCGAAACGTTTTTGGCCGCTCTCGGAAAAAACGTTGTTTCCGATCGCAGGAACGACGCTCATTCAGGAGCAAGTGAAGCGCCTGCAATTAGCGGGCCTCAAAAACATTCTGATTGTCGGAGGGGATCACAACAAAGCGGACTTCGAGGACATGTTCCCGAAGCTGACGGTGATCGAACAGGAAGATTTGAGCCTCGGTATGCGTGGCGCGCTTTTGTCTGCATTACCCCTCTGTAAAGACGAGCAAGTGATGATTGTGAGTGGTAACGATGTCATCGACGCGCAGGCCTACAAAGACCTCCTGAAGCGCTCCAAAAGCCTGAAGCGTGGCGGACTTATCCTCGCGCGAAAGGTTTCGGCGTACTTTCCTGGCGGCTACCTGACCGTGAAAGGGAAACACATTACCGGCATTGTGGAGAAGCCGGGTGCAGGTAACGAACCAAGTGACCTTGTGAATATTGTCGCGCACGTTCATGCCTCTGGCGCCGAACTTCTTGCGGCACTGAAGAAGGTAAAACCAACGAAAGACGATGGCTATGAAGTCGCTCTCCACTCACTCTTCGACTCTCATCCCTACGAAGCCGTAGCGTATGAAGGCACGTGGCAACCCGTAAAATATCCGTGGCACATACTCTCGCTTTTGACCATCCTCTTGCCAAAAAACGGCAAACCAAAGATTGATAAAACTGCGAAGATTCACAAAACCGCCGTCATCGAAGGTGCAGTCGTCATCGGAAAAAATGTGAAGGTGTTTGCTCACGCTACGGTGATGGGCCCGTGCACCATCGGTGATGATTCCATCATCGCAAACAACGCACTGGTTCGCGGCAGTTCGGTCGGTAAGCGCTGCGTCATCGGCTACAACACTGAAGTAGCCCGCTCTGTGCTCGGAGACGACGTGTGGACGCACACCAGCTACCTCGGCGACTCGGTGCTGGGTAGCAACATTTCTCTTGGCGCCGGCACCACCACCGGCAACCTACGCCTCGATGAAAGTGGGATTTCTTCGATCGTTTCCGGTGAAAGTGTCTCGACAGGACTCGGAAAATTCGGAGTGGTCTTGGGTTCCGGATGCCGAACGGGAATCCACACGTGTTTTTCACCTGGTGTGAAAATTGGTGCTGGGTCATTTATCAATTCTGCAACACTTGTGACTGCTGATATCCCTGACGGCTCTTTTGTAAAAATGGAGCACGCCGGAAAGATGATCGTCCGTGAAAATAAGAGTAAGACAGCAGACGCAAAAGCGCGCGCGCAAATGAGGATAAAACTATCGTAATGTTTTCCCCACTGTGGAAAGGTCTTCCTTACCGTTTCCCGAAGAGTCCTAGGTTGTGCACAGGCACTTCGGGGCTTTGGCTAGCAGAGATCACGATACGAGTACTCATGGATCCCTGCGGTCGGAAGATGGGTTATCCACGGGTTATCCACAGTCTTTCCACACCCTTACTGTGTTGGGTGGATATGACATTTTCGCAGGTAGATACAGAAAAAAAGTGAACACAAAATGAAGACGACGATTCTTTTCCCGATGATCTCCGCATCATCATGAAAAAAAATCAAGAGCCTATGATGATGACGAAGTAAATATATTACTTTAAATACATTACTCACTAGGTAAAACTAATATGTGAATAAGATGTTTTGTGTTTGGGAAATGCTTGATTAATACAACTGCTTCGTCTTCAATTCGGTTATGAAGTTTTCATGCAAAACAGCAGATCTTCTTTCAGGCTTGCAGCTTGTAAGTAGGGCAATTGGTACAGAACAAGTGCTTCCTATTCTTCAAAATATTTTAATCGCCGTTGAAGGAAAGCGCTGCACACTTTCAGCAACCAATCTTGAACTTTCTATTGTGACGAGTTTTGAAGTCAGTATTGAAAATGAGGGATCAATCACTGTGCCTGCCAAAGCAATTTTAAACTTCGTACAGTATAACCAAGATGATGAAATTATTCTTGAAACAAGTGAGGGAACACAATTAAAACTTCACTCAAAGTGTGCAAAAGCAGTGATTGCTGGAGAAGCAGCGAGTGGCTTTCCCACGATTGCCGGAATCCAGAAAGATGTCACGTTGAATTTGCCGATTTCTCCGCTTCTCACAGCCCTTAACCTTGTGACATTTGCATGTGCTAGGACGACATCGAGGCCAGTTATTTCTGGTGTGTTTGTAAAAATGGAAAAAGGAAAAATCACCATGGTTGGTACAGATAGCTATCGCCTCTCAGAATATAAAATTGATATCCCAGGTCTTACCGGTGATGTGACGTGCATTATTCCTGCAAAGTTTCTTGATGAGTTAAAGGGCGTTATTGCTCTTCATCGTGGACGTGATGCTGAGGAAAAAGATGAAAAAGGTAAGAAAAAAACTTCCGTTGAAAGTGTGGATATTCACTTAGGCTCCCAGCAGATCGAGGTATATCTTGCTCACACAAAACTTGTGAGCAGGCTTATCGACGGTAAATTCCCCGATTACGCCCAAGTGGTACCAAAGGAGAAGAACACAACAGCAGTGGTGAATATTAAAGACTTACTCGGTGCCGTGAAGCGCATGCATTACTTCGCAAAAGAGCAGAGTAACAACATCACCTTCACATTCAATAAATCCGGTATTCACCTCATGACGAAACAGACGCAAATCGGCCGCGACGAGTCAACCATCACATCAGCAGTTGATGGAAAGGATAATAAGATCGCCGTATCCTCGACGTATCTTATTGATTTCCTTGCGCGCCTTGATACCGAGGAGGTGCTCATTGAGCTCTCGGACAAGATGCATCCGGCTGTCTTTAAAATTCCAACAGATCACACCTACCTTCACCTCATCATGCCGTTGCGCATGACAGAGGAATGATGTAATGTATCCTTGTGTGCAGGAGGTCCTGCATCCCCATCAAACCCTCAATATGAGGGGGGTGAGGGAGACATTTCGATAGTGAAAAAGATTCCAGCGCCATAACCAACACTCCATTTTTTCGGGTGATGATTCCATCCATTTGCATCGGTGAGTCGACACATCGGGAGCTTAGTCAGCTTCTGAGGAGTAAGCATGCGCTGACAATTTCAGGTCTTTCCAATGAAACGGCGAAAGCGATGATTATTAGTCATCTTCTGACACTGCACCCAACACCAGCAGTTGTGGTGACGGAAAACGATGAACGTGTGGAGGGCCTTCTTCATTGGATTAATTTCTTCGGCACAAAAGATGTCTTTCGTGTGACATTTGGCGAGGAGCCAACAGCAGATGATGTGTCATCCGTTGTAAAACTTATGAAAGGCGAGGGAATTGCCGTGATGGACCGTGCAACGTGGGACACGGCGATGCCGTCTTTCGAGGAATTTAAAGAGCATGCAGTGATCTTAAAAGTCGGAGAGGACATCGACTTCACAACATTCTTCTCGTCACTCATCGATGCTGGTTACGAGCATTCAGATGACACGCACTTGTCCCCAGGTGAATACCGCAGAGTGGGTGACACGCTGGATGTCTACCCAGTTGGCGAGAGTAAGCAGTACAAAATCAGCTTCTCGTTCGGCAAAGTCGAAGAGATCCGTGCTGACACCGAACATGGCTTAGATAAGCAGAAATCCATTGTTATTTACCCTCTTTCATGGGCCGAGACGAGGCCACTTTCCAGGCAATTTCCAGATACTTCAGTGCTCGTGACTGACGAACAGGAGGACTTCGAAAGGCCAGTGTCGTGTGACCTCGTGAAGCTCACAAGTTTTCCAGAAGACGAAGATGTTCATGTGCACCTTCGGTATCTCTCGGTCTTAAAGTTCTACACACTTCCAGACTTTGTGAATGACGTGAAAGATAAACTGCAGCAGGATTGGACGCTCATTATTGTGAGTAAGCGCGCAGATGACTTGAAGGGGGTGCTCACAGAAGAGCGTATTCAATTCCTTGATTCTCCAGAGAGAAAATCAGGTTCTGTAACCATTGTTCCCGCGGGAGAAGATGAACTACTTCCGCACTCACTCCAGAATCCCGATCTTAAATGCGCTCTCATTACGGATCGTGAAATTTTTTCACTCCGTAAAGAGGCGAAACAGCGCTCTGTACAGCGCTTGGCGCTTGATTTCATTACGTCGCTTCAGGTCGGAGATTTCGTGGTGCATATGGAGCACGGTATTGGTCGATTTGAAGGGATGACGCAGAAGGTGGTGGACGATGTGGAGCGCGAATACCTAGAAATTACGTACGCAGAAAACGACAAACTTTTCGTACCGGTCGACCAAGCCGACAAGCTTAGTAAGTTCGTGCATGAGGAGGGTGAAGAGCCAACACTCACGCGCCTTGGTTCCTCGGAGTGGAAGAAGATTACGAAGAAAGTAAGCGAGGAAACCCAGAAGGTCGCAAAAGAACTTCTGGAGATTTACGCCAAGCGCGCGAAGGCAAAGGGAAACTCGTTCCCCGATGACAGTGATGTGCAGCAGAGATTTGACGATGCATTCCCCTACACGGAGACGCCGGGTCAGATCAAAGCAATTGAGGACATCAAGAAAGACATGGAGAGCGGTCATCCGATGGATAGACTTGTGTGTGGAGACGTCGGATTTGGAAA
>JAYTPR010000054.1:0-1404 GCA_043747095.1 Candidatus Peribacterales bacterium | reverse complement strand
CGAGAAAAAATGCAGTGGTGCGTACAAAACGCAGCCGAGCTTTCAGCGATTGGAGTGGCTGCACGCAAAAGAATGACTGAACACTTCGGACTTCCGATCATGCTTCAGAAACTGGAAGCGATTTACCGTTTGTAGAACTGCTCCAGCATCGACTTGTTCGCTGTAAGCCATTCCACAAGATTGACGATGCCTTTTCGCACATCGGTCTTCGGTTCCCAACCAAGAAGTTTCTTGGCTTTCGCGTTATCGCTGACGAAAATCGGCTGATCACCAGGCCTCCAATCCGAGAACGTGTACTGCATCGGCATCTTCAAGTCTTTGTCGATCATGCCAAGAAACTCAAGTAGCGAGAGACTGTTCTTCATACCTCCGCCGGCGTTGAAAACCTGACCTGCGACCTTGTCCATATTGTCGACGGCGGCAACGTACAGATCCACGAGGTCATCAACGTACAGAAGATCGCGCACCTGCTTGCCCGTGCCGTAGACCGTCACAGGGCGCTTGAACATGGCTGCAATAAGAAACCATGCCACCCAACCTTGGTCCTCAACACCGAGCTGATGCGGCCCAAAGATGCACGACTGACGGAAGACGACCGTTTTCATATCGTACAAGCGTGCGTAGTCATGCACGTACTGATCAGCAGCACCTTTGCTACAGCCATACGGCGAGTGAAAGTCGAGTGGGCACTCTTCATCAACACCTTGGCGACCGTCTTTGAACTTCACACGGTTGCCGTCTTCCACTGCAGGCATGTGCTCCAGTCCTCCGTAGACTTTGTTGGTAGAGGCATAGATGATCGCAGGCTTCGTCTTCGCGGCGCGCGCAGCCTCAAGGACGTTGAAGGTGCCGAGTGCATTAATATCAAAGTCCGTACGCGGGTCAGTGACCGACGTCGTGACTGCAACCTGCGCCGCAAGATGGAGAATGATGTCATGCTCTCCGGCAAGTTTCTTGAGCACTTCGTTATCTGTCCTGATGTCCGCCTTCACGAACGTATATTTTCCTTTGAAGTTGTCGTCGAGAAATTTCGCGTTGATATCCGTACCCTTGCGAGAGAGGTTATCAAGCACGGTCACGCTGTGCCCTGCGCCGAGAAAGCGCTTTGCTGCGTTCACGCCGATGAAACCGGCTCCGCCCGTGATCAGGACCTTCTTCATGCCGTCCAGTGTAGGACAGGAAAGCCTTAGCGGGTAGCCTTTACAGGCTGTCCGAGGATCTCCAGATAGTATCCCATGTACCTGCGGGCAATCAGAGCCCAATCGTGACCTTGTGCGTAGTGCTTACCGGCGTCGCCAAGACGCTTACGATAGAGCGGATCTGACGAGAGCTTGAGCAGTGCCGCCGCGATGCCTTCAGTATCGCCGTCTTTCAGGATCACTCCGGTCTCTCCATCGATGACCG
>JAYTPR010000053.1:0-3957 GCA_043747095.1 Candidatus Peribacterales bacterium | reverse complement strand
GGCAGCCACGTGCGACGCATGCCAAGGAGATACCATCGGAGATATTCGGGAAGCCATGCCCAGAGTTGGAATTTTGACTCACCTGCGGTGCGGTCATGCCAGACGGTCGGTATTTCGGTGATTTTCCATCCGTTCCAGTGTGCTTTCAGCATGAGCTCGAGTCCAAGCGCGAAGCTCGCCTTGCTCTCGATAGGTACCGTAAGGATGCGTCGATTGTAGGCGCGGAAGTTATTTGTTGCGTCGTGTGTGGGAATGCCCGCGAACCAATGGAGCGTCAGTCCTGCAGTTCGTGAGAGTGTGCGCCCAAGGAGCGGTCCGCCAATGCGCTTTCCTCCGCGCATGTAGCGTGAACCTGCCGCAACATCGAAGCCACTGCGAACCAAGCGTACGAGTTCTGGGACGTCATGCGGGTCGTCTGCTTTGTCGGACACCATTGTGACGATGACATCGCCTTGTGCTGCGGCGAAGCCAGCTTTGTATGCATTGAGCACACCGCGACCGATCGTGTTGTGTACGGGGCGAACGTTTGAGTTCTTCGGCTGCATTGCGGCAAGTGCTGGCAGCGTGTCATCCTCCGGAAAGTCGTAGACGATGAGAATCTCATGCGGCTCTTTCACAGAAGATTCCATCTCCCGCAAGAAAGACGTGATATTTCCTCCTTCGTTGAAGACAGGTACGACGATGGAGAGAAGTTGAGACACGGCGTTTAGTGTACCATCCGAGGCGCATGGCATCCCACAAAGTCCGCATTGGCATCATCGGCACCGGTTTCGGAGCATCTGTCCAGCTACCCGGTTTTCTCGGCATGAAAGAAGTAGAAGTCGTCGGCATTGCTTCTAGTGACCCAAAGAGGTCTCTTGAGCTCCAGAAGAAATACAAACTTCCGATGGCTTTTGCGTCATACGATGAACTTCTCGAATGCGATGAGATTGATCTCGTGAGCATTGCGACCGCACCCGCCGAGCATGAACGCCTTGTGAAGAAAGCACTGGAGATGGGCAGGCACATTCTCTGCGAAAAGCCTTTCACCATGAGCTCGAGTGCTGCAAAGGGACTTTTGAAAGTGGCGAACGCTAGTCACATCATTCACGCGACAGATTTTGAATTCCGTGAACTTCCAGCAATCAAGTTTCTCGTGAGCCGTCTTATGGCGGGCGTCACCGGACGCATTGTGTTTGGCGAGCTTAAGTGGATCGTCGGTACGTGGGCTGACCCAAAGCGTCCGTGGAGGTGGCAGTGTGATAAAGCACAGGGCGGAGGCGTTTTGACGGCTCTAGGTGTGCATCTCTACAACGTAGCGGAGTCCATTCTTGGACCACTTGATAAAGTGCAGGCAACGACTGGCATCACCATCACGGAGCGCAAAGATGACAACGGCAAAAAGAAGCCAGTCACCAGCGAAGATCATGCGACGATCGAGCTGAAAGGTAAGTACGGCATTCCTGTTCGTATGCTTCTTTCGAATGTTGATCCCAAAGGAACCGGACTCAGCATCACAGTGCGCGGCGAAAAAGGAATGTTGCTTCTGGAAAGTACGTCACAAGAGTACGGCAGTGGACTCAGAGTCCGTGAAGGAGCCACTCCGGACTCTGCGAAGGTTGTCTATGAAGATCCTCCGCCAACTCCAGGTATAGATGCGAGAATCCCACAATTTCAGGCTCTTGTAGCACGTCTCATCACTGCTATCAAAGAAGATGACCGTACGTTCGGCCCATCGTTTCAAGACGGTGTACGGGCTCAGTTCTTTCTTGAGGGCGTTCGTGCGTCTATGGAAGCTCGAAGTTGGGTGGACATGGGTTAGGCTTCAAAATAAAGTGCTTTCGTCATGAAAAAAACCCTCGTCACCGGCGGTCTCGGTTTTATCGGCGCGTCGCTCGTGAAAGCACTGGTGGAGCGTGGTGAGAACGTACGTGTTCTTGATAACTCATCGCGTGGCTCGACGGAGAAACTTGGTAAAGCAGCATCCGACGTCGAGATTATCGCCGGAGACATCCGTGATCCTGCACTCGTGCGAAAAGCCGTGAAGGGAACTGACCGCGTCATGCACCTCGCGTTCGTGAATGGCACCGAGTACTTCTACAAGTACCCAGCCTACGTTTTGGATGTTGGAGTAAAGGGGATGGTGAACGTGCTTGATGCGTCCATCCAAGAAGGCGTGAAAGATTTTGTCCTCGCATCCAGCTCAGAGGTGTACCAGACACCACCAATGGTTCCGACTCCGGAGTCCGTGCCACTCTCAGTCCCAGATCCTCTCAACGCTCGGTATTCGTATGGTGGAGGCAAGATCATCAGTGAACTCATGGCCATCAATTACGGCCGCACGCACTTCGAGCGAGTCACAGTGTTCCGTCCGCACAACGTGTACGGACCTGCGATGGGTTTTGAGCACGTCATCCCACAATTTGTCGGACGCATGCAGGAGCTTTCCGAAACCTCCAAAGACAAGCCGCTGAAATTTACGATTCAAGGATCGGGTGAGCAGACGCGTTCATTCATTTACATTGATGACTTCACGGCGGGTCTCCTTCTCATGGTTGATAAAGGAGAGCACCTCGGCATTTACCACATCGGTACGCTCGATGAAGTTCGTATCGATGAACTTGCGATGAAGATTGCTGTTCAGATGAAGCTCGACATTGAGGTTGTCCGCGGCCCCGCGGCCCCGGGTGCAACCTTGCGACGCTGTCCTGACATCTCTAAGCTCACTTCGCTTGGGTTTAAGCCACGTTTCAGCCTTGAAGACGGCCTCAAGCCCACGGTGGATTGGTACGTCCACAACCGCGCACCGAAGCGCACTATCTCAGAACCCGCACTCTTTTTCCCTTCATGATCATGTCTCTCTACGGCCCCGTCTCCGCTTGTCAGACCTGCGGATGTAAAGATCTTGAGTCCGTCATCTTCATCGGCTTTCTGCCGTCCGTGAACATCATGAACACGCTCGGCAATCCGCACGACAAAGAGAACTTTTTTCCAGCTGACATGATCCGCTGCAAACAGTGCACGCTTGTGCAGCTCGGTTATACCGCAGACCCATCACTCGTCTTCCCTCCTGAGTATCCGTACACAAGTGGTACGACCAGAATCCTCCGTGAAAACTTTGCTGATCTCTATAGGAATGCAAAAGAGATGATCGGACTCACGCCTGAGCACTTCATCATCGATATCGGCAGCAACGATGGAACGCTTCTGAAGAATTTTAAAGACGGCGGACACAAAGTACTTGGTGTGGAGCCTTCGCTCACAGCCAAGCTTGCTGAAGCTGCAGGAGTGGAGACACTTATGACGTTCTTCGGTACCGCTGCAACTGACACTGTGCTCCAGTCGCACGGCAAAGCCGATGTCATCACTGCGGCAAACGTTTTTGCTCATATCCTTGAGCCAAACTCGGTCGTCGAGAATATCGTTCGACTCCTCAAAGATGATGGCGTGTTCATCTCCGAGTCGCACTACCTCCTCGATCTCATCAAGACGCTGCAGTACGACACGATCTACCACGAGCACCTCCGTTACTACTCGCTCCAGAGCATCAAGTTCCTCCTTGAGAAGCACGGCTTCACCGTCTTCAAGGTGCAGCGCATCCCAACGCATGGCGGATCCATCCGCGTGTATGCACCGCGCGGGAAAAAATACCCAGTCGACGGTTCTGTCGCTGAGGTTCTCAAGGAAGAAGAGAAGGCCGGACTCAATGGCACGTCGTGGATCGAAGGTTTCCGCAAAGGAATTCTGGATTCCAAGCTCGGACTCTACAAAATCCTCGCCGACATCAAAGCGAAAGGACAGCAGGTCTACGCCATTAGCGCTCCGTCTAGGGCATCGACACTCGTCAACTACGTTGGTCTCGATGACGGCCTCATTCCATGTGTCATGGAGATCAAGGGGTCTAAGAAAATCGGCAAGTTCATGCCCGGTCGTAATATTCCGGTGCTTGAAGAGACGAAGCTCTACGACGATCAACCG
>JAYTPR010000052.1:0-1235 GCA_043747095.1 Candidatus Peribacterales bacterium | reverse complement strand
CCGCTGCGTGGATTTCGGCAGTCATTGTGAAGGCACAGCATGATGGCGGTACGATCACGATCGGTCTTTCTGGCGGATCTACGCCCAAGCCTGTGTATGTTTTGCTGTCGACAGAGCTTGGTATCGACTGGAAGCGCGTCACTTTTTTCCTGGTCGATGAACGCTATGTGCCGGCTACTGATGCGGATAGCAATACAAAGTTGATCAGAGAAACGCTCCTGACGCATGCGGCGGCGGGTGCAACTCTCGTGGTACCTGATACGACATTGCCGATCGCTGAGTGCATTGCAGACTACGCAAAAAAAGTATCTAAACTCACGCCGGATATTGTTATTCTTGGCATGGGTGATGATGGCCACATTGCATCACTTTTTCCGCCGGTTGGCCCTGAAGCATATGGCCCTGCCAAAGTCATCCACACGACGACAGACACGTTTGCAGTACATGACCGTATCAGCGTGACGTTTCCGGTGTTGCTGCATGCAGCCAAGCGACTGTTTCTCGTCACGGGGGAGAAAAAAGCAAAGCTCCTGAGTGCTATGCAGAAAGACAATGAAGACGTGAGTATGTATCCGGCACAGTATCTTTTTGATGAACGTACGACGTGGATGGTTGGCTAATGTCCTTTCATGAATTATTTACTGCTGGATGTAGACCATCGGGTTCTTCTTTACGCCGTTCACGTGGACTTCAAAGTGGAGATGGATACCTGTCGGGCCGTGGACGCGTCCGGTATTTCCCATAAATGCCATCGCTTGTCCTCGTGTGACAGTATCCCCTTTCTTCACATAGAGCTCTTTGTTGTGTGCGTAGAGTGTCACGAGGCCGTTGCCATGATCGATCTCAATGACGTTGCCGTAACCACCGTTCCAGCCGTAATCCGCACGAATGACTGTGCCAGCTTCCGCTGCAAAAATCGGTGAGCCACCGCGGTGCTGCATATCGACACCAAAGTGCACTGCGCCGTAGTACTGCGTATAGAAACAGTCGCAGGGAACCTGCAAAATGCCGTAGGTTGCAGCAATCGCAAAACTTTTATCCGGAGTTTTCGTAATAGTATTTGGCACAGTTGCAGGCTTGACTGCCGTGGCTGGCTTTGGTGGTTTTGGTAGCGCTTCAATGATCGGCTTTGCTCCTGGAACGATGAGGTCTTGGCCGGCAAGCAAATAGCCTCCTTTGATTTTATTTTGCGCTGCAATGATGGGGGCCGGAATATTGTACAGATCGGCAACCGT
>JAYTPR010000051.1:0-7149 GCA_043747095.1 Candidatus Peribacterales bacterium | reverse complement strand
TCCAGTCAATGCAGACGCTCTGATGTTCCGTCTCCGTCACACCCTTCTTAGATTGTAGCCATCCTGCCTCGTCGACATGTCCCTCCACTCAACGCTCCTATAGATAGGGAAGCGCTCAGTGGAGGAACAGAGGCCAATAAGGCTCTCAAGCTACTCTCTTGGACGATCTATGCGAGGTGCAGGAATATTGACCTGCTGTCCATCGGCTACGCTTTTCAGCCTCACCTTAGGACCGACTAACCCCACGCCGATCGACGTTGCGTGGGAAACCTTGGGAATTCGGCGGGCAGGGTTTTCACCTGCCTTGTGGTTACTCATGCCAACAGTCTCACTTCTATCCGCTCCACTCGACCTTACAGTCGGGCTTCACTGCTGAATAGAACGCTCCTCTACTGCGCCCGGAGCACGCATGCTCCGGACACTCGCTGCGTCGGTGAACAGTTTAATCCCGTAAATTTTCGGCGCATCATCGCAATCGACCAGTGAGCTGTTACGCTTTCTTTAAAGGATGGCTGCTTCTAAGCAAACCTCCTGGTTGTTTATGCGATAATACTTCCTTTGATATACTTAACTGTTCTTGGGGACCTTAGCAAACGATCTGGGCTGTTGCCCTCTCGACAATGGCACTTCGCTGTCACTGTCTCACTCCCGTGACTCTAAAGACAAGTATTCGGAGTTTGTCAGGACTCGGTAGGCCTAGAAGACCCCCTTATCGAAACAGTAGCTCTACCCCTTGTCGTATATCACGAGGCTGTACCTAAATACATTTCGAGGAGAACCAGCTATCTCCGGGTTCGGTAAGCTTTTCACTCCAACCCACAAGTCATCCCAAAGTCTTGCGACACTTTATGGTTCGGACCTCCATTCGTCTTTCGACGAACTTCATCCTGCTCATGGGTAGCTCACCCGGTTTCGGGTCTAGTCCCAGCGATAAACGCCGTATTTAAGACTCGCTTTCGCTCCGGCTTCGGCTATTGCTGCCTTAGCCACACCGCTGAGAACTAAGTCGTTGGCTCATTAGGCAAAAGGAATGCTGTCACCCCTTGCGGGGCTCCAACTCGTTGTTCGCATCGAATTTCAGAGACTATTTCATCCCCCTTTCGGGGTGCTTTTCACCTTTCCCTCACGGTACTATCCGCTATTGATCTCTCAACGTGTTTAGCCTTGGAAGGTGGTCCTCCCGGATTCGGGCCGGATTACACGTGTCCGACCTTACTCAGGAACATCTCGCCGTGCACTCGCGTTTCGACTACTGGGCTATCACCGTCTATGGCCGACCTTTCCAGGTCGTTCGTCTACGGTTGTGCAATCGGTTTATGAGAGTCCTACAACCCCCGCGAGCAAGCTCGCAGGTTTGGGCTGTTGCCTTTTCGCTCGCCACTACTAAGGCAATCTCTAAGTTTGATTTCTTTTCCCCTGTTACTGAGATGTTTCAGTTCACAGAGTATACCTTCACTGCTTGCGCAGGATCTAAGACTATTAAGTCAAAGGGGTTTCCCCATTC
This sequence comes from Candidatus Peribacterales bacterium, assembly GCA_043747095.1. Taxonomy (GTDB): domain Bacteria; phylum Patescibacteriota; class Gracilibacteria; order Peribacterales; family Peribacteraceae; genus JAGORY01. The sequence goes on along the minus strand of JAYTPR010000051.1, from coordinate 5,645 downwards.
GGAAATCTTCGGCTGGTAGCGCCTGCCTAGCGGCTGACCGAAGCATATCGCAGCTGGCCACGTCCTTCATCGGAGTTGAGAGTCGAGGCATCCATTCGATGCGTTGAGTAACATATATTTTCGAGACTTACTTGTGCCTTGCGGCAACAAGGAAGTGAAATTGTGCTGTTCACGTACCATGACGCGGGCAATACGTAGACACGTATTGCACACACCAGGTGTGAACATGAATCATGATTGATTGTTAACTGCCTTTGATGACAATGAACGCGGTGGGGAGATCACCTGTTTTCCGCTCTGCGGACAAAAAAAACGGGTGGCTCGCGCGCACCCGTAGAACCACGGCTCCAGAGGAGCTTATGATGCTATGGGTACGTGCGAAGTAACATGCATAGTGCTGCGGCATTGTATACAAGGCATATGCAGGGTCAAGAAGAAAAAAGAAGAAAAAGAGAGGATCGGAAAAAGGCTGTAGAAAGCGCCCAAACTGGCGTTTCAGGAACGCGGATTCGGCGGCTCTTTTCGAAAAGTTGTGGTGACTCTGTGCATCTCTCCTCTGTTGTATGCATTGATGACACCAAATGCGTTCTCAAGAAGCTTCAGATTTACTTTCTCTTCACCGTCTGCGGATGCTATTTCATCGAACGCATCTCCGATCGTGACATGTCGATGTGGATCACGCAGTAAAATACCAAGTACAACAAGTTTGTAGTATGCATCATCTCTCACGTCGTGAACATCACCTGCTTCTGCTCGCTCTGACCGTTCTCGGTACTCATGTTGTTTACGTTCTAAAAAATCCCGCTTCTCAGGATTCAGCGCAATAAGCCTGTCTGGCTCAGAGAGAAGTGGCAGTTCTTCAGGCATATATCTATTGTACCATTATTCATTATTTTGTACATCTAGCGAATGTGGCTTCATTCTAACAAGAAGTACATTTGACTGATCATTGACAGCAATGAAAACATAATTCAGGATAGCGTCAATGTTCCGCGGTCCTAAATCATTTGTGAAGAGTGGCTACCCTTCCGACGAAGCTCCAAAGCGGACGCTTCAACAACAGGGGCTGGAAGGAATTGCTCGTATGCCGAAATCTTTTGAGGGACTTTCTGATCGTGATGCGGAGACCGTTCGCACCGTGACACAGGAAGCGAGCGAGACGAAGACGGACATCACAGACGTGCTCGAACAGTAAGAATACATAAATGCATCGCGTCTTTTTGCGTGCAACAAAAAAGCGGCCCGAAGGCCGCTTTCTGGATCACGATACTGATCTGATTACTTTGCTTCTGTCGCGTCGTCGTCGTTTTCAACGGCTTCCTTCAGCTCTTGCTTCTGGGTAGCGCCGCCTTCTTCGACGTCGATCTCACCTTCTTCAATCCCCTTCTTGATTGCCTCAGGATCCTCTTCTTCGAGGTCGAGATCGGAGATTTTGTCGGTGGCAGGAATGAGGTCTTCACTCTCCTGCTCTTCGTCGAAACGCGTCTTGAGTTTGACGACTTCAGCATCGCCTTCCTCTAGCTTGATGACAGGAGCTTCCGCAGGAACTTCGTCGGAGAACTTGAGGAGGTCAACCTTGAGACCGAGTGCCTGAAGTTCTTTCACGAGAACGTTGAAGGATTCTGGAGTGGAAGGCTTCTTGATCGGCTCGCCCTTCACGATGGATTCGTATGCCTTGGAGCGGCCTACGACGTCATCGGACTTGATGGTAAGCATTTCCTGGAGAACGTGAGCTGCTCCGTATGCTTCGAGAGCCCAGACTTCCATTTCTCCGAAACGCTGACCTCCGTGCTGCGCTTTTCCTCCGAGAGGCTGCTGCGTAACGAGGGAGTACGGACCGACGGAACGAGCGTGAATTTTGTCTTCCACAAGGTGGAGGAGTTTCAGCATGTACACGTAACCGACAGTCGTGAGTGCGTTGAATGATTCACCAGTGCGGCCGTCCATGAGCTGTACTTTTCCAGTCTCTGGAAGCTGCGCAAGTTTGAGGAATTCTGTGATCTGATGTGTGGAAATTCCGTTGAGTGCAGGTGTCGCCATCTTCAGGCCAAGAACCTGACATGCCCAACCGAGGTGAGTCTCAAGAACCTGTCCGATGTTCATACGGGATGACACACCGAGTGGGTTTAGGATGATGTCGACGTAACGACCGTCATTGAGGAATGGCATATCTTCTTTTGCAACGATGCGTGCAACGACACCTTTGTTACCGTGGCGTCCGGCCATCTTGTCACCGACTTGGATTTTGCGGGTCTGAGCGACGAAGACTTTGATCTGCTTAATGACTCCAGTTGGGAGCTCGTCACCTTCAGCGCGGTCGAAGACGTGAACGTCAACGACTTTGCCTCCTGCACCACCTGGAAGACGCAAGGAACTGTCTTTCACATCTTTGGCTTTGTCACCGAAGATGGCCTGGAGAATACGTTCCTCTGGCGTCAGTTCGGTCTCACCCTTTGGCGTGATTTTACCAACGAGGATGTCACCTTCGTGAACCGTTGCACCAATGCGAACGATACCGTCGGCGTCGAGATCTTTGAGCTTCGCTTCACCAACGTTCGGGATGTCGCGCGTTACAGTTTCGGAACCGAGTTTCGTGTCGCGGACGTCCGTGATGTAGGACTCGATGTGGATGGAGTCGAAGTGACCCTGCTCCACAACGCGGTCTGAAATGATGATGGCATCTTCGAAGTTATAACCACCCCATGGCATGTACGCAACGAGGAGGTTTTGACCGAGTGCGAGTTCTCCGCTTTCAACGGATGAACCGTCTGCGAGAACGTCACCTTCTTTTACTTTCTGCCCAGACTCTACTTTCGGACGCATGTGAAGACATGTTCCTTGGTTTGAGCGGGTGTAGTTATCCAAAAGATGCGTCGCCTTCTTACCCGAGTGGTACATGACGACGATTTCACGAGCGTCGACGGACAGAACTTCACCGTCCTCGCGGGCGAGAAGAACGTGACCGGACGCACGAGCTGCAATGCTCTCCACACCGGTTCCGACGAGCGGAGCCATCGGGCGGATGAGCGGTACTGCCTGACGTTGCATGTTGGTACCCATGGAGGCACGAGTGTTATCGTCGTGTTCCAGGAAAGGGATCAAAGAAGTCGAGACAGAAAGAATCTGCTTCGGTGAAATATCGACGTGCGTAACGTCGCGTACGTGAGCCAAAACAGGCTCGCCGTGCTTACGTGCGTGAACGCGTGTATTGAGGAATTCTCCGAGTTCATTGATGGCGCTATTTGCCTCAACAATGGTGAGGTGACGTTCGCGATCTGCATCAACGTAAAACTCTTTACGGACGATGTACGCACGAACCGGAACCTCCGTTTTGCCATCATGCTTCAGAGCGCTGATCACTTTGGATGCGAGCTGCTTCGTGTCGATGACATCACCTTCTTTGGTAATAATTTTATTACCGTCCTTCAGCGTGACATCGATCATACGACCGACGACTGCGTCGGCATCCATCTTTACTGCGTGTTTTACTTCATAGTACGGAGTCTCAAGGAATCCGTATTCGTTGACTTTGGAGTACGATGCCAAGTGCACCACGAGACCGATGTTCGGTCCTTCTGGAGTCGCAATCGGACAGATACGACCGTAGTGGGATGGGTGAACGTCGCGAACGTCGAACGATGCACGCTCACGGGAAAGTCCTCCTGGACCCATGGCGGACAGACGACGCTTGTGAGCAAGCTCAGAGAGCGGGTTGGTCTGGTCCATGAACTGGGAAAGCTGCGAGGACGCGAAGAATTCGCGCAGTGCAGCCGTGATCGGACGACAGTTGATGAGCTGCGTTGGGGTGACCGTTTCAAGGTCCATGACCGTCATACGGTCTTTCATGATGCGCTCAGTGCGCATGAGACCGACGCGGTATTTGTTCTGTACAAGTTCTCCGACGGAACGAACACGACGGTTACTGAGGTGGTCGATATCGTCTGGGGAACCTTCGCCGTTATTGAGGCGAATCATTTCTTTGAGGATCTCAATAAAGTCGGAAACCTGGAACGTACGGTGAGCCTCGTCGTTTGGAATTTTGAGATCGAAACGGCGGTTCAGTTTGTAACGAGCAATGTTACCCATGTCGTACTTCTTGAAGTCAAAGAACAGTGCGTCGATGAGCTGCTTCGCGTTCTCAGCCGTAGCGAGGTCGCCTGGGCGGATCTTGCGGTAGATGCTCTGATACGCCTCTTCTACGGTGCGTACAGGGTCTTTTTCGAGTGTAGCCAGAATGTAATCGCGCTCCTGTTTTACAACACCCTTGAAGAGATCGAGGATGTCGGAATCATTGGCAAAACCGAACACACGCAAAAGCTGCGTGATTGGAATTTTGCGCTTGCGATCGATTTTGCAGGAGATGATTCCCCTTCTGTCCGTTTCGATTTCCATCCAGACTCCACGCTTTGGGATGATCTTCGCGGCATGGTGCTTTGGGAACTCCGGCATAGCCGAGAAGAACACACCTGGGCTACGAACGAGCTGCGACACAACGACGCGCTCGATACCTCCGACGACGAATGTACCGCTGTCGGTCATGAGTGGAATACTTCCAAGGAAGACATCCTGTTCTTTGATTTCACCAGTCTCTTTGTTGATGAGCTGAACGTGCGCTTTCATGGCGGCCTCGTAGCTCAAATTGCGACGCTTGCAGGTAGCAGGATCGTATTTTGGGGCGTCGAATGTGTGACCGAGGAAGTTCAGCTCCATTTTCTTTGCTGAGAAATCCGTGATCGGGCTGACTTCTTTGAGGAGCTCAGACAGTCCCTCGGTGAGGAACCAACGGTAGCTCTGGATCTGTACGTCGATCAGTGAGCGCATCATCTCAAAGGAGTCATCCTTCGTGAGGAAGACGCGACCTGCGACCATCATCTTTGGCTTCAGCTCATCTTTGACATCCTTGAGAGCCGGAGGAATGCGCTCGGAAACGTTGAGCACGAATGATGTGAGCTGCGGCAAAATGGCCTTCTCAACATCGTAGGCGTACTCCTGCTTGCGCGGAGCGGCCTTCTTCGGAGCGGCCTTCTTAGCGTCCGCTACAAGCATCTTGCTCGCAATTTTGGACTTTTCCGGAGCTGCCTTCTTCGGCAGGACCTTATGTTTCTTTACCTGAGCCTTGGCTTTCGCTACTGGCTTGGCCGTCTTCTTCACGACCGCTTTTTTCTTTGGCTTCGTCGCCATACTGAGAGAGGGGAAATGAGATTTACAGCAAAATGCCGCGCCGCAATCACATCTGACAAAATCAGATGAAATCCGGCACAGCTCTCAGAACACAATCGGAAGCCGCTGTGACAAAGCGCACTATAGGGCTTCCAGACGCCAAGTCAAAACTATTTTCCATCAAAAAAGTTGAGTTACCTCGACGAAGTGACAACTCAACCGAACATTTTTGGGGTCACAATGTCATGATTATTATACTTTTTAGGCGACTGACTGGGTGTACCGATTGGCTACTTCGCTCCAGTTTACCAGGCTCCAGAAGGCCTTAATGTAGTCAGGACGCTTGTTTTGGTACTTCAGGTAGTACGCGTGCTCCCAGACATCGAGTCCGAGAATCGGCGTCTTGCCATCGGTGATCGGGTTGTCCTGATTGGCAGTCGATACGATGGCGAGCTCCTTGCCATCAAGCACAAGCCATGCCCAGC
>JAYTPR010000050.1:0-3679 GCA_043747095.1 Candidatus Peribacterales bacterium | reverse complement strand
CTCTGCACAGCCAAAATCGGCTCCGACGACCACCGATACAAACAACACTCCGGTGCTTCTGCCTGCCATTGCACGACTCGGCGTTCCAGTCGGTATTTTCGGTGCCACTTTTTTCGTCATCGCAGTCATTCTGACCATGCTTTTTTCTCCGGATCGTTTTCCGGTGCGTGTCGGTGACAAAACCGTAAGACTCCATGAGCTGGAAGCCGAGGAAAAAAACCTCGTGATAAAAAAAGCGGACCTCATGGAAGAGCGCAAAAAAATTCTCGCAGATTCCGATGCGCCAGTACTGCATCAAGTAGAAAAGCTTCGCGCACTCACATCACCTGTCGGTTCTGCACTTCTCAGTATTGAAGACGTGCGCCGCAGCTTCAGGATTGGCAATGCAGATCCGATCTCACTTCCTGGTATTGCGTTCAGCAGTGAAACAAATGCCATCATACTCTCCGGTGACGTACGCGACGCAGGCGGTAGATCGATGCAGATTCTCGCATCATTTGTCGATGAGTTACGTGCCGTTGAGTCTTTCGAATCTGTGTCTGAACCGGAATACAAATCTGAGCCGCTCCCAGATGGTGGCACGTCATCGCATTTTTCCCTGACTTTGCGCTTCCGCAATGAATAAGTTTTTCACCGTTCATCGGCATACGGCTGGGGTCCTGTGTTTCGTTGCAGGCATCTTGCTCTCCATTGGTGCATGCGGGGTTCTTGCAGCACACGTCGGTCTCTTCTCGCAGAAGCGCGATACTGCCGTCATGATCGGTACGCAGCTTCCAGAGCTCAAGACCGCGGTGGCTCTGCTCTCAGCCAGTGTTGAAGCGGAGAGAATCTTTGCGACGCAGGCGCTCGCTGCCCGTGAAGAGCAGGCATCCGTCTACGTTCTTCCTGATGGTTCTCCAGCAGCGAGAACGGTGAAGACACTGCAGGAAATTTCTCGAGTACTTGGCGAGGAGGAAGATTTCTCTATGGAAAAACTGACATTCGACGCCGCGCCGAAAGATCAGGGAAGTTTCAGTACACTGACTGCACGTGCTGTCTTCCGTGGCTCGTTCCAGAAGACGGCTCGTATGCTCGCCATCCTTGGTTTTGGGGGAGACATGATGGTTCGCGATACGCTGAGTCCGGATGATCAGGATGCCTTTCTACGCCAAGTGGAAGCGATGTCACCGACGTCACTCCGACGCGCTGAAGATTTCCTGTATCTCGATTTGATGCAGTACGCGGCAGACCCAGACAAGAGTGAGCAGCGCATGCTTGAAGACGTACCGACGGTATCTGTCTCGGATATTCGTGCCACACTGTTGGACGCAGGACTCGCGACAGTTCGTTCTGCGTTTACTGGTATTGCAGCCGGTATCTATGAAAAGGGTTTGTGGCCGATGCCGCTCATGAAAGTCAGAAGTTTGCAGCGCGATGGTGATCGTTGGGCCGTAGAATTTGCAGTCTTCAGTCGTTAGCGAATCTGGCTTCCGCTGCCGCAGTGCGGGTAGTCTTCTTTCGTGCGTCTTGCTGTCATCATTCCGGCCTATAACGAAGAAAAAAGCGTCGCACGCATTCTTTTGGAAGTTCCAGCCATGCTCCCTGGCATCACTGACATTCGCTGCATCGTCATAGATGACGGTAGTTCGGATCAGACTGCAGCGAAAGCAAAGGCCGCTGGAGCTCACGTTATGTCGCATCCAACAAGGCTTGGGCTTGCCGCAGCATTTCGTACGGGTCTGAAGGCTGCACTCGCATCGGGCACAGATGTCATCGTCACACTTGATGCTGACGGCCAGTACAAAGCAGGGGAGATCAGTCTTTTATGGAAAGAGATGCGACGTACACATGCAGACTTAGTGGTGGGAAATCGTCGTGTCTTGGCTCAAAAGCACATGCCTGCCGGCAATCGCATCGGTAATGTGCTTGGAAGTTGTATGCTTCGTGTGATGGGTGTCACTCGCATTCGCGATGCATCGTCGGGTTTTCGCATGTTCTCAGCTGAACTTGGAAAGTCTTTACGCATCATGAGTCGTCATACGTACACGCATGAAATGCTGATTCAAGCTGACGCCTACGGATTTCGTACGGCAGAAATCCCCGTCACGTTTTTGCCGCGTGCATACGGCAAGAGCAAGCTTGTGCGCACGCTTCGTCATCATATTCTCCGTTCGTGTGGAACCATTGTTCGGTCGACGTTTTTGTACCGTCCGCTACGCAAATTTCTGCTTCTGTCAGCCATATGTATGGTGGCTGCAGGATTCATGACTGCCTACGCATTTCGGGATTTTACTTTTCATTTTCGCACGCTCACTTTTGCATTTCTTTTCGCAGTTGTCGGTCTTCAGTTTCTCATTCTCGGTGTCATCGCTGAGGCATTTGCTTCAGACAGACGAGTGGCGCATGAGCAAGAACGCATGACTTCCCATCACTCATGACACGGAACGTTCTCTTTATCACGCGAACGCTCGGCACCGGTTTCGGTGGTATGCAAACGCAGGCGTCAGCTCTGACAGAAGGGCTGTATCAGCATCCTGATGTGCATTTGCGCGTTCTTGCGTATGGCGGAGGACGGTTACTGCTTCCGCTCTTTTTTCTCCGTGCGTTATTCGTTGCGCTCTTCATACGCTCGGGCACCGTGCATCTTGGTGACGCAGTACTGACACCATTATTGCCGATCATACGAATCTTTCGGCCAAGCCTTCGGCGTACGGTTACGGTGCATGGGCTCGATGTTGTGTGGAATATGTGGGCGTATCGGAAGGTGATTCGTTTTTCGCTTCGCTACGCACAGAAAATAGCAGCAGTAAGCCAAGCGACGGCTGATGCATGCATCGCTCTTGGTTTGAATCCCGAGACAGTTATTGTCATTCCATGCGGTGTTGTGATCCCCGATGCACCATTGTTACCAAAGCCATCATCACCTGTACTTCTGTCGTTTGGACGACTTGTTCCACGCAAAGGTGTCGTGTGGTTTTTAGAAGATGTTTTCCCACTTCTTCTGCAGCGTTATCCAATTATGCGGCTTGTCATCGCTGGTGATGGCCCAGAACTTCTGCGCATTCGTTCACTCGTTGCCGCACAAAAACTCCATCATTCAGTTGATGTTCTTGGTAGTATTCCAGATCGTGCAAAGGAGGCACTTTTTTCGAGTGCAAGCATGCTCGTCATGCCGAATATTCCTGTCTTTGGTGATATGGAAGGCTTTGGTATTACGGCTCTGGAAGCGGCTTCCAGAGGTATTCCGGTCGTTGCAGCGAATCTGGAAGGACTGAAAGATTCCGTTCTTGATGGCGTCACGGGTTTTCGCTTTCTCCCTCTTGATTTGCAGAGCGCATGCGTTGCGATAGAAAAAGTTCTGACGAAAGATTGGGATACAAATGAGATGCGACATGCGGTGCGCGAGAAATTTGATATTGGTACCATCGCTTCACGGTACGTGCATGACGTCTTCTAATCCCATTCTCGGCATCGTGAGTGCTGACGCGCCTCCGTTTATCGGTGGAATGGGGCGTCACGTCGGTTCACTCGTCGATGGCTTTAGGAAAGAGGGGATGACGGTGCATGTCTACGATCGATCACGTCGAAAGATCATGTATGCGCTCGGAAAAAATCTCGGCTTTTCGTTCGGTCTTCGCTTTCGCTTGCGTGCTTTCATCGCAAAAAATCATATCAACATTCTTCATGTTCACAGTGGCCC
>JAYTPR010000049.1:0-1618 GCA_043747095.1 Candidatus Peribacterales bacterium | reverse complement strand
CCGTAGAATGGATCTTGGCGAACGGAAAATACCCTCCAGTGCTTCCGAGCCTCTGAGCGATGCGAGAACGCCGCTGGCGGACTTTTTCAGCATCCTGCTAGTACGAGAGGTAGCTGTGTCAAGATCCTCGTGGTGTATGACCGGAGTTGAAGGGTTGTGATGGCTCAAACCATTGGCTCTATTATTGTTGTTCTGCTTCTCATGGTGGTGGGGTGGCGTCTGCCGTCAGTCAAGGGGCGGCAGAAGCCTGTTTGACGGCCCACAGAAGCGCATCGAGCGGCCTCTTGAGGTCATCTAAGGTTTTTGCAGTCGCGATCCTCCACTGCGCAAACCACAGCGTCGTGATGATCCAGGGATTGCCAGGAACTTCCGCCGATGGCTGCATGACAGACTGGTAGTAGTCATTCGTATAACGTGCCACTCCGCCAACCGATGACTTCACGGTGAGTGACTGCTCAAGCCGCGCAATCGTGGAGACAACACGCGGATCATCCGCAGGAAGAATGCCGAACTGCCAAAGAATGCCAATCGACGCATCAGGCGTTGTATCTCGCTCAACCGTCTGTCCGCCTTCGCGTTTGATCTTCTTCATAAAACATTTTGTCTGCTCATCGTACAAATGGAAGATCATCGCTTCCGTCATCCGATCCGCAGCTTCGTTGTAGCGGTCGGCATGACGGTAGTGTCCGAGTGCTGCGCAAATATTTCCGGCGGCACGGAGTCCGGCTGCTGTTGCCGCAGTGGTATACGTAAAGATGCCACGGTGCTCTTCCCAGAGATCATAGCTCGAAAGAGGAAGACCAGTTTCCGGCTCTGTGTAGCGCACAAGGAAGTCTGCTGCGCGCTTCACAAACGTCTGGTACATCTCATGCAGAAACTCAAATCCCTGTGTTTTTTCAAAGTGTTTCCACAGTGCGAGAAGTGGCAGCGCAGTTTCATCTCCTTGAATAGGGAGGAGCGACTGGCGTCCGCGATACCACGGATGCCACGAAGAGCCGGCCGAACCGTCAGGGTTATATTTGTGAAGTAAGTAACCTTCTTTTGTTTGTACGTCTTTGCAGAACTTCATGAACCGATTCACGATCTCATGTTCACCGGCACGCGTGAGTGCCATCGATACGAATGCACCATCACGAGGCCACACGTACGTGTAGGTATCGCGGTTGAATTGCATGATGTCTGAGTCATTGGCAGCGATGATGCCTCCGTGATTATCTGACTGCGTGCGAATGGTAAGAAGACTTCGGGTGTAGAGATCCGTCACTTCTTTCGGAATGCCTTCGCTTGGGTCCACGTGCGAACCGACCCAACCGCGCCAAAAGTTCTTGGCTGACTGCTTCACCTGCTCCGGCGTTTCTTCGAGGAGGAAATGCTGAAGATCATGGACTTCGGAAATCTTCTGACCAGCACAGACCCACATGTAGACCCACGAACCACGGTCTGAACGAGCCAAACAGTCGATTTCCACGGTAGAGTCCACAGAACCCTGCTCGATGGGGAAACGCCCGAGTACGCCATCTTCGGCGTCGCGCCATGTTCCTTCAAGTCCGCGATAATTCGACTTTCCGATGGAGAATGATGTGATGCCGCAGTGATCGATATGTTTTTCATCACGCGA
>JAYTPR010000048.1:0-5236 GCA_043747095.1 Candidatus Peribacterales bacterium | reverse complement strand
CAGGCTTTCTACGCAGAGCGCGGCCTCGCCGCTCCTCAGCGTTGCAAAGACTGTCGCAACAAGCGCAAGAACGAGCGCATGCAGACCCGCCAGATGTTCCCCGCCACTTGTGCAAAGTGCGGAAACGCCTGCGAGGTTCCGTTCAAGCCGCGCCCCGAGTCCGAGGGCGGCCGTCCGGTCCTCTGCCTCAACTGCTTCAAAGCAGACAAAGGCGCTGCGTAAGCACGCAAAGGTAAGATGAAGGCCCCCTCAAAAGGGCCTTTTTCGTGTTCAAAAAAAAGTTCAGGAGTATCCTGACAGCGTTTCCCCGATCCGCTATGACCTACGAAAACCTCCTTGAGATGCTGCAAAACCGCCGCAGTATTCGTTATTTCCAGGACAAACCGATCGACACAGTAGTACTGGAAAAGATCCTTGCATCTGCAATCCTCGCACCAAGTGTGGCAAACACGCAGCCCTGGCATTTTCATGTTCTACACAATGCAGAGCTGAAAGCAAAAATGATGGAATGTTCCTGCTACGGAAATTTTGTGACGGGTGCAGCGACGTTCATCGTTGTGACATGCGACAAGGCGGCAAAGGCAGCAACACAGTCGACAATCTGGAACCCCCGCGAAATAGAGTACTCATGTGCCATCGCTATGCACTGCATGATGCTCGCAGCTACCTCGCTTGATATTGGTAGTTGCTGGGTCTCGATGCACCACGGTCCTTCGCACAACCTTCTGAAACTTCCTGATCATCATGTCGTCATCGGTGGCATCATGCTTGGGTACTTAAAAGAAGCAGAGAAATTACCGAGTGGAGATCATCAGAGAAAGTCGCTTGCGGAATCGGTAACGTATTACGCGTAAGGACGGTACCGAAAGCAACCACTGAGGAGTGACGAGTTGTCGCTCTTTCAGTAGACTTTCTTCGATGTCTTTCACGTCCCGACGCGTCCGCGAAGAGAAAAAACCAAGTGAGCTCCGGCGCGCTGCTGCGTTTGCGCTACCGCTGATTCGCGGTGCCGCTCAGTACTACAAGCATTTTGAGCATGCGAAAGCCGAAGATGAGGTGAAAGTAAAACGCGAACGAACACTGAAACGCACTGTCACAGTACTTCTCTCTGCGCTTCTCGTACTCTTGCTGCTCATCGGCACGCTAAAGGTACTCGTGCGCCTGAAGACTGTTGCGCTCGGCATGGTGAGTATGGCTGGCGTCGCGCTTCCGGCGGATGAAAACGAACTGACAAATATTTTGCTCCTCGGTGAAGGTGATAATAACCACGAAGGAGTCGATCTGACGGATACGATCATGATCGCAAGCCTTGATCCAAAGAACACAAAGAGCGTTGTTCTTCTCAGTATTCCACGCGATACCTACATTCTCTCTACAGAGAAGATGGGTAAGGATCGCATTAACAGTCTCTACCGTAACTACAAAAATTCACTCGTACGCAAAGGTGCAGAGGCATCGGAAGCATCGGCAGAATCCCTTCAGCAACTCACAAAAGAAATCGGCGCACTCATCGGCCTTCCGATTCACGGTGCAGTCAAAGTAAATTTCTCAGGATTTGAACAAGCGATCGACGCCATGGGTGGCATCGACGTCGATGTACCGGAGGACATTGTCGATACGCAGTATCCCGGGCCTAATTACACGTACGAAACATTCCAAATCGCCAAAGGCATACAGCATATGGATGGCGCAACGGCACTGAAATATGCACGTTCCAGGCACTCTACGAGCGACTTCTCGCGCTCTGGACGCCAACAGCAAATCATCGGTGCTGCAGCTGCGAAAATGAAAGAAGGAGGGCTCATCAAAAATGCGGGCAAGCTCACGGAGCTTCTCAGTATTATCTCAAAAAACGTAGAAAGTACGTTCGGTACGCGTGAACTTTTGGGGCTTGCTGACATGGGCAAAGCTATCGACACGAAGAAGATCGTATCGATCCAACTCAATGACCAGAATGGTCTGTATGGCAGCATCATTGAACAAGGCGGTTTCCTCTACCCCCCTCCTCGTGACCAATTCGACGGCGCTGCAGTTCTTCTTCCGGTCTCTGCTCCAGAATTCCCGGTCACCTGGAAACAAATTCAAAAACTCTCATCACTCCTCTTTGTAAAGCGTGAGGTCTTTCTCAATCCTCCGACCATCAGTGTCCTTAATGCCGGAGGCAAAGAGGGGTTGGCACGAAAGCTCGGAGGCGAACTGTACCGTTATGGATTCAACGTATCAGATACGAGGAACTACGGCCCGAAAGGCAGCCCTGTGTTTGAAACATCATTCATTGCCATCAATCCAGGACTCCTCGGTGACGCTCCCGAGGCTGTGGCACGACGTGACCGTGCCTCACTCACGGCGAACCTTCTCTCGGTGATTCTGAAGCTGAAAGTCGGTCAAACACCTAGCGCAGACCCTTTTAGCGAGGATGGCGCCGATATCGTCATCGTGCTCGGGGAGGACTTCCAGTACACTCTCTTACAGGAACTCCTGTAGGAATTCCTGTACCGATGCTCACCCCCCGCGAGATCATCGCCCAAGCCTGGACCGTGACCACCACGGAGCCTGCTTTGAAGCGTTGGGGTTTTACGGGAAGCGCGCTTCGCCTACTTCTCGATATCAAACTCGTCGGTTATCAAATCTACTTTGCGTACGCCTATGCATCTGGCAAAGAAGTTGGCCTCTTCGATGATGTGATTTGGCTGTATGCCCATGCTCCCCTACCAGTCTTTTGGTTCATCCTCATCAGTTTCGGCCTACTCGTCATATCAGAACTCTTTGTACCTATCTTCTGCGACGGTGCGATCATTGGACTCACAGCAAAGTCTCATAAGAAAGAGCGTGTCTCAGGAGGATTTATCCTTGGCATGTACAACTTCTTCCCGATCTTTGCAGTCCATGAAATTTTCGTCTTCAGCGGTATCAACCTCCTTGTCACAGCCATCTCGATCCTCCTGCGATACGGCAGTGGACTCACAGGCTTTATGATTACCGTTGCGACGATCTTGTGGCTCTTTTCGAGCATCATGAGCTTCCTCTCAAGTTTCGCGGAACCAGCCATCGTCATCAAAAAGACAGGGGTGTTCGAATCCATCGGCCAAAGCCTGAAACTAACCTTCAGCTACCCCGGTCATATTATCTTTCTGATCCTACTTCTCCTCATCATCTCCATTCGTATCGCAGTGAACGCGGCCATCCTTGTGCTCATTCCAGGCCTTGGCGTTGGCCTTGGCATCGTCCTGACCTACTTCCTGACTCCTGTACTTAGTTACACTATCGCAGGAGTCGTCGCACTCGTTCTCGTCCTCATCGCAGCGTATTTCTTCATGTATTTGCACGTGTTCAGGCAAGCCGTCTGGACCATCATGTACATGGAGCTCACGTCGGAGAAAGAGCTCGATAAAATCGGCTGAACCTTCTCCGTAAACGAATCTGATCCGCTAAACTGTTAGCCATGGGTTTAAGACTCCGTATGCCGAAACGCACGTCATGGCTCAGCAGCGTTCTGCTGATGCTCTTTGCAGTGAGCCCGGCGTTCATGATATTTCCCGAAAGTTTTGGGAATACAGAAAGCATGTTCCGACTCTTTATCGTTGCAGCTGCCTCGTACTTTTCATTTCTCTGCATCATCTATATCGCAGAAGTAAGCACGCTGATAGAAGCACGTATCGCCGCGCTGGTCATTATGGCCACCTGCTACTGCACGTGGTACATCATCGGGTTTTATCGGCTCTATAGTGGAACGATCATCCGTATCGAGATCCTGACAGAGAACTATGACATTGCCCTACAAACGCTCACGAAGGTCTTTGGACTACATATCCTTATTCTCTCTATCGGGCTCATCGTCAGCGGCTGGATGGCATGTTTCTGGATGTCGAAACGTTCAGGTTTGCAGGTCCAAAAGGTGCGGCGCTCCATTGCAGGAAGAAGAAATACATTCGCACTAGTTTTTCTTTCCTGCGTATTTGTTGGAACGACATTTCATGAGGGCATGTTCGGCATCGCCAATGCCAACGTCCTAGAACCGCACAACCTTCCGTCGTATATGCCTCGACTTCCCGCACTTCCTGCGGACTCGGACGAGAGCGTCTTCTATCTGCAGCTAGAATCCGGCAATGCGGCTGTCATCACACAGCCTGCAGAAATCGACGGACGTTCTTATGCCGGCACATACAATCCGGCTGTGGCGGAAATCTCAAAAGATGGCATCTACTTCCCGCAATTTTGGGGCAATAGTACATTCACGGTGCGAGCATGGGAAAACATTCTCTGCAGCATCAGCGGCAATATCCGAATTTCGTTTGCACAACGACTGGATAAGGTCACTGGAAAATGTCTGCCGCAAATTTTCAAAGATGCCGGTTATACGACGATCTTTATTAAAAATCATGACCTTTCATTCCGCGGCGCCAAGCAATTTGCTGAAAAAATCGGCTTCACGGAAACGCATAACAGAGACATCGTCCCTCCGGGTACCAAGCTCTACGACTGGGGTTACGATGATTGCGCGATGTACCGAGGGATCTTCAAGTATCTGCGCGAAAAGTATCCGGATGGTCGGAAGTTGTTTGTCTACGTCGCAATGAGCTCGCATCACATCCCATTCACACCCAAGAAAGAGTATGCATATACACACGCCTTTTCAGATCCCTCACATCCGGTCGAAGAATATCTCAATTCCTACCTGGAACAAGATGAATGTACGAAAGTTTTTTACGAGGAATATAAAGCGTACCGCAATGACACAACCCACCTCTTCATCAGTCCGGATCACGCCGTCGCGATGCAGAATGCCAGAAAAAAAGAGCTCTTCCCAAGCACGGTAGCTCGCGAGCACTTCTTGATCCATTGGACCTATATTCCCTCAGAGCAGCGAAAAGAAGAGTTTCGCGTAGGGGAGAACATCAGCACACGTTTCAGTACAACCGACATTGCGCCGACAATCCTCTCGATCCTCGGTCGTCAGCCTGTCCCCCTATCATTTGATCAAGCTCTCAGAAAAGACGGCGAACCAATAGATCCAAACTCACGCTGCTCTATCCTCATCAATCCCTACAACGGTCTCATTATTACCGCAGTACATGGTGAAAAATTAGTCGTCTTCAACGCACTCCTCTCTCGTGCCACTGTCTACGATCTCGCTCTTGATCCCCTAGGTCACACCCCAGTCATATCTTTCATGCTAACCATCAAGGAGTTTCAGAAGCAGTACTACTGCGATTATCTCTCACACCAACAAAATATT
>JAYTPR010000047.1:0-4642 GCA_043747095.1 Candidatus Peribacterales bacterium | reverse complement strand
CATGGGGTGTGCGCAAAGTGAAGGGTACGGTCTATCCCATTGGTTCTACCAATGTCCCATCGGAAAAATTCGTCCTTGAAAATTTTGATGCCGATTCCGCAATTCTTGCATCACTTCCCAAAAGCGACCCGACCGAACTGGTTCGCATGGCGGAATTTGGTGACCAGGAATATTCCGTCCGCATCCTTCAGTCGAATCTGAAAGAACTCGGGTACTTCTCAGAAACTCCGACTGGCCAATTTGGTCCTGTCACACAGGACGCACTTCGTAGGTTTCAGGGTGAATACGGCATCCTCGGTGATGGGTCGTCTGTTACGCTCGAAACGGCTGCAGCACTTTCGGCTGCATCTGGCATCAAAGAAAAAAATCTTCCAGGACTCGCAGTCGGAATAGAAAAAGGCGCGACAGGTTCTGATGTTCGTCAGGCTCAGAAGTTACTGCGATACATTGGTTACTACGCTGGTCGCACGGATGGCGTATTTGACCAGGACTTCAAGCAGGCTGTGACGGCGTTCCAGCTCAATTCGGGGCTAGTGTCAGCGGCAACCGATCCATTTGCCGGACGTATCGGCCCCGGTACACGCGCTGCGATTCTGAAAGAGTGGAAAGTGAAAGTGGTGCAGTCCAAGTCCAAGTCCATCGCACGGAAAATGGATTTGTCCGACCGCGTGAAGTCCGAAGAGATGCCAAAGAAATTTCTTTCCAAAGGAGACAACGGAAAAGAGGTGAAGCTTCTTCAGGCATTTCTCATTGATGCCGGATACCTGAGTCCGAAAGACGCGACCGGAGCATTTGGCGCACGCACGACTGCGGCACTCACGAAGTACCAGCTTGATCGAAAGATCGTAAAATCAGACTCTTCCAAGGGCGCTGGTGTCTTTGGACCTGCTACGCGCGTCATCATTTCACAGGATTTGGTAGCCTTGAAGTGGCAGGAAGTGCGGAGCGGCCGTTAAGAACGCAGGGGGAATTCGGTGCTTTTTCGCAAGTCGAATCATATTTTCGACGAGGTATACTTCGGGTGTGAAACGATTCACCCCCGCATTCATCATTGCAGCTTTTCTCGTGAGCCTTGTTCCGAGCTCTGTATTTGCCGCGGATGCGGTGAGCCGCAGAGACGGTTTCGTTCTCATTTGGCGCAGTACGAGCAGGCCAGCAGAGAAGACAAGCGAGAAGCCATATGCCGACGTTCCAAAGTCAGACGCCGGATATCCTGAGATTACCTATGCCAAGGCTCGAGGGTTACTCGATGACTCGCAGGAGAACTTTTATCCGGATGCACCCATGACGCCCTCAGACGCCCTCCGTTGGATTTTTCGTACAAGGAGCGTAGAACCTATCGACGAAAACGGTGACCGTATTCTGTCCAAACTTCCTGAGGCAGATCAGGTGCCAGCACTCGCCGAGCACTACGGTATTTCATACGACACCGAGGGGTCAGCAATGACCAGAGAGCAGCTGTTGTCACTCATGCGTGACGTGGATGACAAGTTGCAGGCCGAGGTGCATGAGGTCAGTTTGTATTCGGAAAAATTTCACGGCAAAGGCACAGCGTTCGGTGAAGGTTTCGACATGTGGGCCATGACTGCAGCACACCGTACGTTTCCCGGTAACACGCTTGTAAAGGTAACGAACGTCGAGAACGGTAAGAGTGTGACGGTACGTATTAACGACCGTGGACCGTATGTGCAGGGCAGAGATATGGACTTGAGTCTTGGCTCGTTTACAACGATCGCCGAGCGCAGTAAAGGCAAGATCATGGCGACGTTTGAACGGCTTGGTGACGCGAATCAGGTACTCCGTTGCAGTGATGATCGTTACCAGCGGCGCATCGTGAAAGACGTGATTCTTAGTCCCGGTATTCCGCATAACTTCGCCCTTGGTGGAAAGCTTCGGCTGAGCTCCAAAAGTCCGTTTGTCGTCAGGGATATTGTCTATCCAGATGGCACCCACACGGGCACAGAAACATGGGTTACAGACGGCGAAACCTTTGAATTGGAGCCCAGTGTGACCGGTCTGTATCGGTTCATGGTAGGCACCAAAACAGGCCGTATGCGAGAGATGCGAATGGAGGTCCTAGATTGCTCTGGCAATTAGCTATCATTCCCGTAGACCGGGACGCGGCGTCCCGGCTGCAGAAAGAGGTAGTGCCAAGACCTGGAAAGGCTGTATTTCAAGCCGTTTTTCTGATATAATAGACAGATTCTGTCTGTACAGTACACGTACGAAAAATGTTCACGCTCATCCGCATCCTTTTCTGGCCCATTCTCCTCGGAGTCATCTCCTTGGCCGGTTTTCTGTTCAATCTGAATATTTGGGGAATGTTTGGACGTTGGTTTATCCAGGCTCCGCTTGAGAACACATTCATCATTTTGACCGTGATTGCACTCATGCACTATGCGGTCTTTACGATGCGTTACTCGTACGCATACAGAGCAGGCAAAAAGCTGATTTCCATGAAAGTTATTCTTCCGAGGTCGGACAGTAAAATGGATCAAGAGAAGCGCACGGAAAAAGACTTCAAAGAAAAAATCGCAATCATGGAACAGTTGTTCCGTGCGATCAACGAAGTCAAAGACCTTACGTTCTGGCAGGTCATTCACTTCTGGATTTTCCGCTACATCACCATCAGCTTCGAGCTTTTTGTCGAAGAAGGTCAGATCACTTTCTACGTTCTCTGTCCGAGGAAGCTTATCTCCATCATCGAAAAGCAGATCACGTCGTACTACCCCAATGCCGACGTATCCCTTCAGCCGACGCCTGATATTTGGCCAAAGGGCTACAAACTCTCGATCTACAACATGATCACGAAGAAGCCGTACATGTATCCGCTGCGGTTTTTTGACCACATGCAGGATGACCCGCTTAACGATATTACAAACGCACTCTCAAAACTTCACCCCGACGAGAAGGCATCCGTGCAGGTCATCATTACGCCGGTGTTCTCCGAGCGCTGGTCGAAAAAAACCAAGGACATCGCTTCCTCAAGTTTCAAGGGAAAGAAAGAAACGGTCTTCGATAAAATTCCAGGACTCAAGTTTATCGGCAACATCATTGGTATGGTCGGTTCGTCAGATTCCGCGTCGCTTGCGCCAGGTGCCAAGTCCGGTGATTCGTTCGTCCGTATGATCCAGCCGGAGGAAGAGCTCTACAAGCGCATGGGTGAAAAGGCGGGCATGAGCGGATTCCACACCACCATTCGTATCATGGCTGCCGCAAAGACGTGGGAGCGTGCCAATGACATCACGAGTAATTTGCAGGTGTCGTTTAACGTCTTTAAAGATCAGTACGGAAACTTCCTGAAGAACCGCCGTATGATCGTGGATTTCCTGCCGATGGCATGGAATCAGTACCTCATCTATCCACTGTGGAAGCGCCGCGTGAATGGATTTGCTCACCGTAAAAATCTTCTTGTCGAAAAAGAATTGGCGTCTATTTTCCATTTCCCAGACAGCCGTTACAACACGATTCCAAATATTCAGTGGATTCTTTACAAGATTTTGCCGCCTCCGCCGAATGCGCCGCTCGATGGCATCGTTCTCGGTATCAACCGTCACCGCGCGGTGGATACGAAGGTCAGGTTCCTCGACAAAGATCGCACACGTCACCAGTACATCATCGGTAAATCCGGTTCGGGTAAATCTGCGCTCCTCAACTGGCAGTCACGTCAGGATATCGCACGCGGCGAAGGACTCTGCATCATCGACCCGCACGGAGACCTTATTGAAGACGCGCTGGCACACACGCCGAAAGAGCGCGCGAAAGATGTCATCGTGTTTGATCCGTCCGATGGCGAGCGTCCGATGGGCTTAAACTTGCTCGAGGCTAAGACGCCGGAGGAGAAAGACCGCGCCTCACTCGACGCCATGGAAATCTTCATCAAGATGTTCGGTAATGAAATCTTCGGTCCGCGCATCCAGCACTATTTCCGTAACGGTTGTCTGACACTGATGGATGACGAAGAGGAAGGAGCAACACTGCTCGACGTTCCAAGACTCTTCGTGGATGAAGAGTTCCAGCGCTACAAGGTGGCGAAATGCAGAAATGCCGTCGTCCGGAGCTTCTGGGAAAATGAAATGGCCAAGACCGGTCAGCGCGAAAAAGAAGAAATGATCCCGTATTTCTCGGCGAAGTTCGGTCCGTTCGTGACCAACACCACGATGCGTAACATCATTGGTCAGCCGAAGTCCGCATTCAATGTTCGCGAGATCATGGATACCGGAAAGGTGCTGCTCGTGAACTTGTCGAAAGGAAAGATTGGAGATGTGAATGCGCAGCTGCTTGGACTTATTTTCGTGAACAAAGTGAACATGGCCGCTATGTCGCGTGCTGACGTACCGCAGCGTGATCGTAAGCG
Source organism: Candidatus Peribacterales bacterium (assembly GCA_043747095.1). Classification (GTDB taxonomy): domain Bacteria; phylum Patescibacteriota; class Gracilibacteria; order Peribacterales; family Peribacteraceae; genus JAGORY01. Next base: position 285 of record JAYTPR010000047.1, on the reverse strand, counting down.
CTTCTATCTGTACGTCGATGAGTTCCAAAACTTTATTACGGATGCTTTCGCGACCATCCTCTCCGAGGCTCGCAAGTACGAACTTGGTCTCATTATGGCTCACCAGTACATCGGTCAGCTCGTCGGTAAAACTGAAGGCTACGGCCAAGCCAGTACCAAGATGCGTGACGCGGTGTTCGGTAACGTGGGTACCATTATGAGCTTTAAGATCGGCGCTGAGGACGCGGAATACATGGCCAAAGAATTCGCACCGGTTCTCTCCGAGCAAGATGTCATCGGTATCCC
>JAYTPR010000046.1:0-4541 GCA_043747095.1 Candidatus Peribacterales bacterium | reverse complement strand
CAGGTATGGCCGCTCTCAAGACAGCATGTGGCGACAGCTTCCCTATGGGAATGGGTCACATGATGGGCGGAATGAAAGACAAAATGCGTGGCAATATTGCCGAGAAGCTCGGGATGACCGAGGTCGAGCTCAAGGCAGCTCTTGATTCTGGTACGACGATCGAACAGATCGCAACCGAGAAAGGCATCACACTTCCTGCACATAAAATGAGCGGAAATGGCAAGGGTATGATGAAATTCATGCGCTAATTTTTTATTCAAAAATACGAAAAGAGGCCGCACAGTGCAGCCTCTTTTTTTTAGAGAAACTTGGATTAATCTCCGAAGTTCATAGGAGCCATGCCCTCAACAAATGGAGGCGTGCAGGTCTTGGTCGAATCGTTCGAACGATCGGTAACCGTCGCCTCTTCACCGCGGAAGAAAAATGTCCAACCATCATTCTCGTACTTCTTTCCGTTCTCAGAATCTACTTTTGCAAAGACATTCTCTTCGCCCTCAGAGGAAATCTTTACCTCCTCCATGGACGATGGGAAGTCAGCGACGAAACTAGAGTCATCATCGCAACGGAATGAAACACTGAGAGCCTCTTCGCCATCCTGCATCTCCATGCCAGTCGTCATCTTGCCAAAGCGAAGTGCGTTACCTTTGTCCATATTGATAAGCTCAAGAGCCTCCGGCGTGACACTGACTATGCGGAAGTAGAACGTTCCTGAGTCCTCGACCTGCTTTACGTAGACATCATCGTTATTAAGCTGAAAGACTAGTTCTTCATCCGCATTCTCAGATGTGAAGAGTGACCATGTACCGTCAGTCTTCATCTCACCCTGGGTAGATCCGTAGGCATCCGTGAAGGTGCCATCATCGCGGTATTCGCGCTGGAAATTACGATCATCTTCGCTGCTCCACAAACCCTTCATCATCTCCCAAGCGGAAGTGATGCGCGGGTCAGCCATTTTCTTTTCTTCTACAACTGGAGTTTCAGTAACTGGACGGAACGCCATAAATTGACCAGCCTGAAAGCCAACGACTCCTATGACAATGGCGAGAACGATGAGTATGATTTTTTTCATGCAATGCGGGGGAAGGAATGCAGGAGGTATTTTTGGCTTAGATGAAGGCAAATGTCAAAAGCAAGCTTCACACTAGCTGAAGATGTGAGTATGTATGTTTCTGTGAATACATGGCTGGGGAGGAGGGATTCGAACCCCCGAATGACGGGTTCAGAGCCCGTTGCCTTACCGCTTGGCGACTCCCCAACAGTGGCTCGCGCAAGTGTACTGAAGTGCGGTTCTTTTGACCAGTCCACGTCATTTCTAGTCTAACAGTAGTCGACTTTTCAGCATCAGCAAGACCTCCGTACGTGACCCTTCTGTATTTAGATGACGGGACTTGCGCCGGTGATAGTGTCTCTCCATGGAGCAGCTCTCACGTAGGCTTTTCCTCCAAGTCGCAAGTGCGACGAGCCTCACGGCGCTGGCCCCAAAGACACTGCAAGCAGACACACGAAATAAAATCCTTCCCCTTGTCATCTTCTTCCAAGGCGGCGCACAGAGTCCGTACGAATTTGTCTCCCCTCTTGTTGATTCGTCAAAAGAGATACGAGGTGATGGTGACATCATCACTGCATCAAACGGTATTCCGATCGACGCACGGTGGACTGAGTTTGCAAAAATTGCGAATAAGACTGCCGTTGTTCGTTCGCTTCATTCTGGCAATGTGAATCATGACGCGCAGCCTGTCGTTGGCCAGCCAGGAACGCTTGGAGACAAAATGGCGAGCGGCGGGATCCCCCATTCGCTCATCGAGCTTCCAAGTACCTTCAGTGATATTTCAAAGCTCAAGAGAAATCTTGGAATGGATATTCGTTGGAATGAAGACCAAAAAAGATTTGTTCCACCCGAGATCGCAACCGATGAACGCCTAGAGATGCGACTAAAGCTCCTTGAAAAGATTGATCAACCCATGCCCGGACACACCGCGCAGCGGATGCATGCAAACAGGGAGCTTGCGGCATCTCTCCTGACTGGTGGAGGAGGCGCCCTCAAAACGCCATTTGAAAAAGCGACGAAAGAACGTGAGAGATATGGCAATCATCCGATTGGCGATGCCTGTGCACTGGCATCAGCCTTGGCGCAGTCGGGTGCTGGCGTTACTCTGGTCTATAACGAATTTGGCAGAGGATGGGATCTCCATAACAACATGCAAGAAGGTTATGACCAGATCATCCCTCCGACTGATAAAGCTCTCGCCGAACTCATCATGGACGCGAGGCGACACAACTTCGCGGTTCTTATGACCTCAGAACACGGACGCACTCCGAAGATCAATTCATCAGGCGGTAGAGATCACTTCACAACGGATTATGCCGTCATGGCAGGCGGCAACATTCGTGAGGACGCTGTCATCGGGAGGGTAGCCAAAGACGGCGGCATTCGTGATGATGAAATAAAAGGAGACAAGCTCATGGCAACCATGCTGCAAGCTTGCGGTCTGAAAGCCGAGAACCCAACACTCGTCGAGAGTCGCCTGCTGAACTAGATGTGGCAACTGCCGAGCCCGCGCTTCTGCAGATACTTTTGGTGGTACGCCTCAGCGGAGTAGAACTCAGTCGCTTTCGTGATCTCGGTCACGACCGGATGTTTCCACGTGCCTGACTTATCTTCTTTTTGTTTCACTTCGTTCGCGAGCATCTCCTGATCAGGTGTCGTAAAGAAAATGGCGGAACGGTACTGAGAACCAAAGTCAGGACCCTGCTGATCTTTTGTCGTGGGATTGTGATTGGCGAAAAAAAGTTTCAAAAGTTCGACGTACGAAATCTTTGTAGGATCAAATACGATCTTCAGTGCCTCGGCATGTCCGGTCTGGCCAGTGCACACCACTTCGTAGATCGGATTCTCGGTATGTCCTCCGGTGTAGCCAACTTCCGTAGAAAGAACGCCAGGAAGTACGCGAAAAGTTTCTTCTACTCCCCAGAAACATCCAGCAGCAAAGATGGCAGTCTCGGTATTCTGTGGCGTATCAGTCATATGCCACATTATACATCCAAAGCGGTGTTTTCGCCCTACAATGCGACCTACATATGAAGCTCACGGCACGCATCGGACTCATCGGCATTCTCATACTCACCGCATGCATCTATGCCATGTCGCTGCGAAATGGTTTTGTGAATCTTGATGATCCGATGCTTGTGACCGAGAACAAACACGTACAACAAGCATCGCTTGAAAATATTGCTTACGTCTTTTCACATTTCGATCCAGAGCTCTATATACCGATCACATTTCTCACATATCAACTCGAGACGTGGACGCTTGGACCCGCAGCATGGCATTTCCATCTGTTCTCGCTCATCCTCCATATCATCGCAACATGGCTCGTTTTTGAGATCGTGAAACGATTGTCACGTAGTAATGGCATCGGACTGATGACCGCGCTCCTCTTTGCTGTCCACCCCATCAATGCGGAAGCCGTGCTCTGGGTCAGCGCACGAAAAGATGTACTGTCTGCTGTCTTCTTTCTTACCTCCCTTCTGTGCCTCCTCCTTTATAAGGCGAACGAGAAGCGGCGATGGTACTATCTGAGTCTTGGGCTTTTTGGCTTAGCACTGGGCAGCAAGGTCACCGTTGTTACACTTCCCATCATCCTGATTGCACTTTCGGGGAAACCGAAAAATCTCAAAGAGTGGATGAAACACATCGGCCCCTTCCTTCTTCTTGCGGTTATCTTCGGGATGATCGCCATCGCAGGAAAAGGTGCAGTGAACGAACAATTCTACTACATCGACTTCATATTGATGTCGATGCGCTCAACGTTCTTTTATCTCATGCTCATCGTCGCGCCAGCAGGCCAGTCAGCAATTCATGCCATCAAACCACATGATCTGTACGCACCTATTCTTCCTGTGGCCATCGGTATCGTCACACTTGCATCCTGGATAGTCATTCGTTTTCAAAAACGCTTTCCGCTCGTGCTTGCAGGTTGGACATTTTTTCTCGTAACACTTGCACCGAGTTTTTTGCATTACACGCGTGGAAATGAAAACTTCATGCTCGGCTCCGAGAGATACATGTATCTGCCATCCATCGGTATATTTCTTATCATCGCTGTTCTTATTGATACGCTCTGGAAAGAGTCATGGATCACACGACCAACAAGGCTTGTCCTTGCGGTTTGTGCAACTCTCATTGTTCTTGTTTTGTCGTACCTAACGGTGCTACGGACATTCGTTTTCGAGGACGCAGTCATCTTCAGCATCGACATCCTGCAGAAAAATCCTGACGATGGACGGACGTGGTACAACCTCGGTATCGCTCTTGAAGCGGAATCGAAACCGATGGAAGCAGAAGAGGCGTACCTCACCGCTTTGAAAGCAAAACCAAATCTTGCGGATGCCGCGATCAATCTTGGGCTGCTCTTTCTGAGAGAAGGTCGAACTCAGGAAGGCATAGCAATGTTGGAGCAAGCGACGACGGTGCGTCCGGATTATTTCAAAGGCTATTTTAATCTCGGTGTCGCACTACAAAACACCGGAAGATTTTCTGA
>JAYTPR010000045.1:0-6021 GCA_043747095.1 Candidatus Peribacterales bacterium | reverse complement strand
TTCTGCATCCACGATGATGCGAAGGAACTGACTAATTATTATTATAACATATTTACTATAGTTTGTTAAGTATTTTGTCACTATTTTTGAACTGACCTAGAATGCCGTTGGAAGCCATCAGAAAGCCAAAAGTCATAGATATACCCATGCCCATTGCCAGTGCGAGAGCGAGTGAAGCCCATGAAGTGCTCGTAGGCTCATTGTGAAATACGATTGGCTCTTGTTCATGAGTATCAGAATCAGATTGAGCCCTGTACGAAGCCGCATACGCCTTTACCTTTGCAGTACTTTTCTTGGCTGCCACAGACTTTGCAATAGCTGATCTTGTCTTCGTAATTGGCTGCACACAGGTATTTGTAGCTCCTGGAGTGGGCTGAATCGTGATACAAGAAGCATCCTTGTTGAAGGTAAAAGACATACCATTCTTCATCTCAGAGTATGCAAGAGATGCAATGAGCATGTCTTCCGGGGACATAAGACTAAGAGCATCTCCTGCGTTCCTTAGGCCAAGCCCGACCGATGCAGTATAGATAACAATCTTTGATCCCGATGATATCTTTAGCCCTTCTGGAAGAGCTTTTTCTGACTTCGATGTCGCTATCTTCCAACCAGAAAGATCAATGGCCCTCTGCGTCGTATTCTCTAACTCAAGCCATTCTTGGTTCTTCCAATCAGACTCTGAGCCATCCTTTTGCTTTGGGAAAGGTGAAGGATATACCTCAGAAATGAACACATCTCCAACTCTTACATGCTCACTCTTGAGCATACTATTACCAATAGTAAAATCATCATTATCATTTTCATTTAGGGCTGAAGTTTGTATCCAAATTTTACTCATGTACATTCGCTGGCTTACCAAAGTATTGCCATCAATGATTGCATCGGAGACCAGGCGTCCTACTTCGTCCCATGTATCTGTACCAAATTGTAGTTCAATGTATTTGTTTTCTATAAGGGCTCTAAGGTATTCAATAGGATTTTCTTTTACATTCATTACAGGATTTACATCAGCATTAGGAATTCTTACCGTCACTGTTTCGCTGCCTATGGAGGCTGCAGCATCGCCATCAAGCTCCATTATGAAGATCGTAGGACCTGTGACTTTCAATACCCGACCACGCACAGTCAGTGAACGAATATCATCTGGGAAGTATGTCCTGTCATCATCCGCTGACTTCCAGGGAATTGTCGAAAGCGCTACTCCGTTTGGAGCGATAAGTTGAATCTTGGTCATCGTATTCGGCAACTTGAATTTGAGTTCTGAATCATACAAACGGAGAGTGCTATTCGGACCTATAGAATCTTTCAGCAGATATGACTGAATCGAGGTCTCGCCAACCGCCAGTTTCCACCCGCGGAGATCAACTGCTTTTTGCTCAAGGTTTTTGATCTCGATCCACTCCTTGCCCGTGTCGGTACCGGTAGGGTTTGGAAGTGCGCCCTTAAAGACAAGTCTTGACCCGTCGTACCATACTGCCTGAGCTGATGATGTCTGAGCTACAGTCGGATCAGGTAGAACTTGCACTATTTGCTCTTGTTGTAATGTAGTATCACACTGATTTTTGGCTTCCAGTCTGACACTATATATTCCTGCACCAACGAAGGAATGAACCGGTGGATTGCAACTTGTACTCGAAAATCCATCGCCATATGACCAGCTGCAGACGACTCCGGAGAGCGAGCCAAGCGTCGCAACTGCTTGAAAGTTTACGGTCGCTTTTCCGACGGCAATAAGAGGGCCAGACTGGACGGCAATCGCAATCTCAAGAGGGTCTACACAAGTAGCTATCTCCTGAGGATCGGCGGAAGGTGGATCTGGCTCCAATTCCGGCTCGATATCCGAGGGGAGCCCTGGCGTACCAAAAGACCGAGAGCCTTCATCAAAACCAGCTGAGGTTGTACTCGTCATCCAGTTACTCTTCAGGTTGCCGAGGGCAAGTGGATCAATGCGTTGCATGCTGGCCTTGGCACCCGTGCCGGACGGATTGTCTCCGGCAAACGGTGAGCCGACCCCATCATCTACTTCATCAATGACAGCATTCTCTGCATCACGAAGACGAAGCAATAACTTGGTATTCGGAAGACTGAGAGCGGAGGACACGGTAAAAGGATCAGCCAGTAGGCGTGAGCTTGCTGCCGACTTGGATGCAAGAACGAGGTACTCCCCTGCCGCTATAACGGTACCGGTCTGAAATCTCAGTGACACAATCTCTTTCGCACTCGAATTCACCGATGTGACTGACCAACCCGAGAGATCAATATCGTCACTCTCTGGGTTATGGATCTCTAGCCATTCATCAGATGTACTGAGATCAGTCCCCATCCACATCACCTCGCTGATCACCGGAGAGGCGAAGGCAGGAACCGGGCAAGCGAGCAGACAAAAAAGTGTAAAGACAGTCCTCATCCCCCGCCCCCTTCTCCCTAAGCGGGAGAAGAGGAGCTTCGCGGTTCTTGTTTTCTGAAAAACGGTGTTCCCCTCTCCTGCAATGAGAGGGGCTAGCGGTGAGGACCGGAATAAGCGAAGGGAGAGGTGGTGCATATGACTATCAAAGATGACCTCGTCTCATCAGCCGATCGCATTTGGAAGCAGACTCAGAGGCAGTAAAGGGTTTCGCATGGATGTGTCACATAAACACTGTGCCGAGAGACAACCGAACGTCTATGTTCTTTCACCATCAAATCAATATTTATGCAATGTCTGTTTTTGGCTCGATAGCATGAAGGCTTTTTATATAAGCCAAAATATTGACCTCGCATCCGAACGGGAGAGGAAGTAGAATGATAGTAAGACCACTCGTTTGCCACGCAAGCTATCCATCAATGCTTCCCCTCACTCGTCACAACCGACAGCAATCACGCCTTTTCCCTCTCGAGGGAATCGCTCTTTTGCCTGAGACGAAGATATTGATCTAGCACAGCGTCAAACAGTGGCGACTTTCATCCGTTGCCTCCCACTGTTATGGACTACTCCATCGTTTTCTTAGCTCTCGTCGGCGGACTTCTTCTTGGTCTGCTCGTCGGTTGGTTCTGGTTTAGTAAAGGAAAGAAGATTTCAGGCGCCCTTCAGGCGCAGATTGATCAGAAAGAGCGTGAGCTCAGCGCGATCAATGTCAAAGTTGTCGAAGCGCGTAGCGCGATCAAAACTCAGGAAGCTGAAGCGAAAGCTCAGGCCAAAGAGATTATGTCGCAAGCGCGCATCGAAGCACAGGAAATGACGACCAAGATCGAGCGTGAAAGCGCGCGCATCGAAGAGAAAGAAAAGAACCTTGATAAGAAGGTAAGCGAAGTTGAGGTCCAGAGGACGCGTCTTGAGAAACAAGAGGAAGACAATAAGCAGATGCAGGAAGAACTCCGCGAGTCCACACTCAAGCACCGCGAGGCGCTCGAGAAAGTCTCCAAGCTTTCCACAGACGAAGCAAAGAAGCAGCTCTCGACCGAACTAGAGAAAGAGTTCTCCGGTTATTTTGCAGGACAAGTAAAGGAGATGAAGAAGCACGCCGAAGAGGATGTCGAGTCTGTCTCGAAGAACCTTCTTGCCGAAGCTATCCACCGTTACGCATCCGAAGTCGCAACCGAATCAACAACAACTGTTGTCCAACTTCCGTCTGATGACGTCAAAGGACGCATCATCGGTAAAGAAGGTAGGAACATCGTCGCGTTCGAATCCGCTACGGGTATCGACGTCATCATCGATGACACACCGGGTGCCGTCATCATTTCGGGTTACGACCTGGTGCGCCGCTATGTTGCGAAGCTCGCTCTGGAGAAACTTGTCGAGGACGGACGCATTCAGCCGGCTCGCATCGAAGAAGTCGTCAACAAAGTAAAAGAGGATGTCGCCAAGATGATGCTCGAATTTGGAAAGCGCGCTGTCGAGGAACTCGGCATTACCGGTTACCCACCAGAGCTCCTCAAGATCATCGGACGCCTCCGCTTCCGCACGAGCTATGGCCAGAACATTCTCAAGCACTCTGTTGAGATGGCTCACATGGCTCGCATCATGGCTGAGGAAATTGGCGCTGATGCACAGATCGTCGTGGAAGGATGTCTTCTGCATGACGTTGGCAAAGCGCTCGACCATGAAGTTGCTGGCACGCACGTTCAGATCGGTGTCGAGATCGCCAAGCGCTTCAAGGTTCGTCCGGAAGTTGTGCACTGTATTGCCGCTCACCACGAAGACATTCCACTCGCTTCCGCTGAAGCATTCATCGTCGCTGCTGCCGATGCCATCTCGGGTTCACGCCCAGGTGCACGTCGCGAAAGTATGGAGGCGTACATCAAGCGTCTGACGGAACTCGAGGCAACGGCGAAAAGTTTTGAGGGAGTTTCTAAGGCATACGCCATTTCCGCTGGTCGTGAGATTCGCGTCTTTGTTGACGCAGGAAAAGTAGATGACCTCACGCAGCAGAAACTTGCAAAAGATATCGCAAAGAAAATCGAATCCGAACTTACGTATCCTGGTGTCATCAAAGTAAACGTCATCCGCGAACGTCGCATCGAAGAGACGGCCAAATAATTCGTACGCAATACAGACGAAGAAGCCGGCTCCCTGAGTCGGTTTTTTCGATATAGAAGCCTTTTTTCTAATGTTGAAGAAGCTACGACAAAGCTGCATGTCGTCTGTTGACCTCCTGCACTCGCTCCACTAGACTTACCCGGCTTTAGACGATACGATCTCTCTTACGAGAGAGCCTAAGTCCGACGCTCTCACCTCATTCCTTTTTCCCTTCTCTACCATGGCCGAACAGAAAAAATTCGATCGCTCCAAGCCGCACTTGAACGTCGGTACCATCGGTCACGTCGACCACGGTAAGACGACGCTGACTGCTGCTCTCTCCGTTAACTTTTCACCTGCTGACGAGAAGAAAACGTATGACCAGATCGACAACGCTCCGGAAGAGAAGGCTCGCGGTATCACCATCAACACGTCACACGTTGAGTACGAGTCGGCAAAGCGCCACTACGCACACGTCGACTGTCCTGGTCACGCCGACTACGTCAAAAACATGATCACGGGTGCCGCCCAGATGGACGCCGCCATTCTCGTGGTTTCCGCCGCTGACGGACCAATGCCTCAGACGCGTGAGCACATCTTGCTCGCTCGCCAGGTGAACGTTCCTTATATCGTCGTCTTCATGAACAAGGTGGACATGGTGAAGGATCCTGAGCTCATCGAGCTTGTTGAAAGCGAAATCCGCGAACTTCTCACGAAATACGGCTTCCCAGGCGATAAGACCCCGATCATCAAGGGTTCCGCTCTCAAGGCTGTTGAAGGTGACGCTGAGAACATCCAGAAACTGAAGGATCTTCTCGACACGCTTGATACGTACATCCCAGAGCCAAAGCGCGAGACGGACAAGCCGTTCCTTATGTCTGTCGAGGACGTCTTCTCCATCAAGGGTCGTGGCACCGTTGCTACGGGTCGTATCGAGACGGGTAAGATCAACATTAACGATGAAGTCGAAATCGTTGGTATCAAGGACACTAAGAAAACCGTCTGTACGGGTGTGGAAATGTTCCACAAGCTTCTCGACTCCGGTATGGCTGGTGACAACGTTGGTCTCCTCCTCCGTGGTATCGAGCGCGAGGACATCGAGCGCGGTCAGGTTTTGGCCAAGCCAGGTTCTATCAAGCCTCACACTGAGTTCGAGGCTGAGGTCTATATCCTCACGAAAGAGGAAGGTGGACGTCACACTCCGTTCTTCAAGGGTTACAAGCCACAGTTCTACATCCGCACGACTGACGTAACGGGTGCTGTTGAGCTCCCAGCTGGTGTCGAAATGGTGATGCCTGGTGACAACTTGAAGTTCGTTGTTGCTCTTGGCGCTCCTGTCGCTCTTGAAATCGGTACGCGCTTCGCTATCCGCGAAGGTGGTCGTACGGTTGGATCCGGCGTCGTCACGAAGGTTACGAAGTAATTATTCGCGCAAGGCGGAGGGCCTTCGGGCCCTCCCCTTCCGCACTTTTCATCCGCTCTTTCCCATCATCTCCCATGATTCCTGCAAAGAAGAAGACCGA
>JAYTPR010000044.1:0-6150 GCA_043747095.1 Candidatus Peribacterales bacterium | reverse complement strand
GCCTTCAGCTGCCGGAAAAGTCATTCCCCACGGCAGGGTCGTCACCGTGCCGTACAGTTCGCCGTTGATAAAGTTACCGAGTCGTCCAAGCGCAAGGCCGATAGCCGCTGGAATAACAAGAACGTCCGCTAACCGAAAGAGGTCGATGTGCCTGCGACTGGCAAAGATAAGGAGTGCGAGAAACACACCAATGAAACCTCCATGTGAGGACATACCACCTTCCCATACAGCAATAATTTTTGTCGGATGCTCTAGAAAATACGACCCTCCGTAGAACATGACAAAACCGAGTCGACCTCCGAGGAGCACTCCAAAGAAAACCCATAGCACAAAGGTTTCCCTGTCTTTTGCGGACATGTCGATATTTGCAATTTTGAGTAGCTTCGGAAACATCCCTATACCGAGCAAGAACGCTATTGCGTACATAATGCCGTACCAGTGCACGAGCACGGGCCCAACGGCAATGAAGATTTCCCGAGAAGGAAAGAATGCGATCACGGGCTTATTATACAGTGGTATGCTTCAGCGCATGCTTATTCTGGGCCTCGAAACATCGTGCGATGAGACCTCAGCCGCTGTCGTACGCGACGGACATGAGGTTTTGAGCTGCGTTATTTCGAGTTCGAAACATGATTTCGTATCGCTTGGCGGTGTGATCCCCGAAGATGCAGCCCGAAAACAGCTTGAGAGCATTTTGCCAGTGATCGAATTAGCGCTGAAAAATGCCTCCGTCTCGCACGATGAACTAGACGCCATTGCAGTCACGTATGGTCCTGGGCTCCTGGGCTCACTACTTGTCGGCACCTCTACCGCTCGTGTTTTGTCAGCAATATGGAAAAAACCGCTGCTTGCCGTGCACCACACGCTAGGTCACCTCAGCTCCACATGGCTCGCTTCCTCTGAATTAATTTTCCCGGTACTCACGCTGTCTGTATCGGGAGGACACAGTGACTTATGGTACAGAACCAGTCATACATCGGGTATTCGCGTAGGAACCACACGAGATGACGCTGCCGGCGAAGCTTTTGATAAAGGCGCAGTACTGCTGGGACTCCCCTACCCCGGCGGGCCAGCGCTCTCCAAGCTTGCAGCAAGTGGAGATGAAACAGCATACGAATTCCCTAGTCCGCTGGCACATGAAAAAAAACCTGACTTCAGTTTTTCCGGACTTAAGACATCGCTGAAGTATCTTCTACGAGACCTTGGTGAAAAGGCACTGGAAGACAAAGCGCGAACCGACATTGCTGCAAGCTACCAGTTTGCTATCTGCAGACACCTCGGTAATCGCATCGAGCTGGCTCTTGATATGTATCCGGGCACAAAAGAACTTCATATCGTAGGAGGTGTCTCAGCAAACACACGCCTGCGCACGCTCGCAACGGAGATTGGAAAACGCTTGAATGTCATCGTGAAGTGGCCGTCATCTTTGGCGTACTGCACTGATAATGCTGCGATGATCGCAGCGGCTGCATTCTTTCAGCAGAGCGAAAAGAAAGGCGAGCAACATCAGTTCAGGACGCTTGCGACGTCCTCTTTAGAAGCACTTCTGAATCCGACTAGAACGGAATAGCGCTAAGAGCAGGAAGCATCATTCCAAGAACGATTGCTACGATGCCAGCAATGGCAATGCCGCGAATGAGAGTTTGTGACTTCATAATTATTCAGCAACCGAGATAGTAGTAGATTTGGTGCTCTTCAGTCCATCCTTGGTTGTGGCGGTTACGCTCACAGTGAACTCACCAGCTTTTAGGAAAACATGTGTAGGACTCTGAACATCGCTCTGTGCTCCATCACCGAAATCCCAAGCCCAAGAATCAAATTCCCCCGTGGAGCAGCTAGCATCAAACTTTACTCCAAGAGGTGCCTTTCCGTTTTTGCGGCTTGGCATGAAACATGCGTCAAGAAGCGGCGCTCTGACGGTGAGCGTCTGTTTGCCGCTGTAGTTCTTTCCTGAAATGGTACGAACCGTCAGCGTAATGGTGTACGTACCAGGCCTCTGGAAGACGTGATCAACACGTGCACCTGAGAATTTGTTATCGCCAGAGGTATCTCCATCGCCAAATTCCCACTCAAAACCAGTAATTTCTTCACCGGACGGAATAAAAGTATCTGATGCATCAAACTTCACTTTAGCCGGAGCCGTAGGAGCTGCAGGATCCATGCTAAAGGACACCATGGATGCAGGAGGCAACGCCGTAATCGTCAAACGCTTACGGAAAACGTTTTGATCAGGATCGATGCCGATAAGATCAATAGAATACTTTCCTTCATCTCGGTACACGGCATGGAAAGACTTATCTGTAATTTCCGATTCTGGTGCGTTCAGCGCATCCCATGAGAAAGAAATAAGCGGCTGCTGCGTCACCGGCGTAAGGTCCACGGTCAGCGGTACCTCTCCTTCAACCGTAAAGTTCCTCACAACGTTTCCTTCAAATGTGAGGTCACGAATTTCGAGCGGGTTTGTGACCCTTACAACTTTTGAAAGTTTAGCCACTGAGCCACTTTGTGAACGAGCAGTGACATTCACAATAAATGTACCGACTCCGTTGAACACCTGAGCGACACGCAGTCCTTCTGCCGTTTTTTGGTTTCCGAAGTCCCATGTAGCGTTTGCAATCGGTTCCTTCGTCTTGAGGGAGAATAGAACACCAAAAGGTGGTGGCCCGAGTAGTGTTTGTGGCTCGGTTTCCAGCGTGATCGGGAACGGCTGTTCCGGAGGCCTTATGACCTCAATACTACGCTGTAAAGATGACTGAGACTGGTTTGTCAGTGTCATGGACACGGTCACGTTCACTTTTCCAAGTTTGCGGTAAATGTAACTTGTCGTCAGTTTATCGGTCTCAAAATCTGCGTTACCATCGCCATCAAAGTCCCACTTAGCCTTGAAGAGTTTCGGCGCTGCTGAATCAGCAGTTTTCGGGAATAAATGTTCAATGGAAAATGTTGCTGGCTCATCAATAATTGGCTGACCAGGCTGAAGGCCGAAACTAGCCCTGGGAATAACAAGACGATAGACGACTTGCTTCACCGTACCATCGGTCATGGTGACTTTTGCCACAACGTTAAAAATTCCTGCCTTTGAAATAAGATACGTGGAGACAGGGTCAAATGTTTCTTGGTCAACGACTGCATCGTTGTTGTAATCCCACTCAAATTTGAGAGGCTTCAAATTTTGCTGCGCAAAAATTTTCAGAGCAGTCTCCATCCCAAAGCTCACGGACACAGGCGCGACAAAATCAGCCGCAGCTTTCGGCGCAGTGACTTCAAGCCTAAGCTTCGGTGGAACGTTGATAAGAAATGCCGTGGCTCCGCTCAGAATGATGAGAGGCAATGCAACAGCGGCAAGACGAACGCTTGCGAAAAATCTCATGCGAGGATGATCTTTAATACTTGAAATGCGAACGAAACCGATGACTGCAAAGAGTAGCCATACAAGTGCTCCGAGTGCGTACATCGCAGTTCCAATAGTTTTCAAGTCAGCCATGCTGCCATCCGGACGCGGAAACATGGACATGAGCACCAGTGCAGGAAGCGCGTACACAAAAGCAAAAGCAAAATATACGATGAGTGCGATATTGACCGTGCTCTTCTTTTTTGAAGGCGCACTCACCTGTGGGGCTGCTACTGGAGCCACTGCTGGCGCTGGGTTTTTTTGAACAGATGCCTGGTTCGGCTGCGACAGCGTGATGCCGTCGACCGGAGATGATGGCGGAGTTTCTGGCATGTGTCTGCGTATAGTATCTATTGAAGTCAGACAAAGCGAAACTGGCGACTACGACGAAAAGATGGCAAAGATACTCTCGAGCGGAAGCACTGCAGCTGTTCCAACAGGAGTCTGAATTTGCGATGCAGAGTCATAATCTGAGAATAAGGCGTCTGCACGCAATGTGATGAGGCCAAGAGATGTCGGAATGCCACGAATATTCCAAATGACACGTGAAAGCGAGAAGTCCGAACTGTCGATCCACATTTCTCCGACTGCCGAGAGTCCGGAAGCAGCCTCAACACTTCCACCATCCGGCAAGGATGAGAGTGTTTCTGACTTCAGTACGACAAGATAGTGATACAACGTGTTTCCATCAGAATCCTTCATGGTACCGAGGTCTTCTGTGACAAGTAGCGCATCTGCATAGGAAGAAAGCATCACCGGATCTGGTGCCTGACGTTTTGTTGGTTTTGCAGTCGACTCCTCGCCATAGACCATCCAACCTGTACTACTACCGGTAAATGATTGTCGCAAAAGAAGGCCAAGAACTCCCTCTACTGATTCGAGGCGAACATACGTCCTTCCTGTTCCCGGCGATACGAAAACGAGCCTGCCGGAGGCGCGTTCGTGACCGCGACTCATGGATGATTCGACGTTGAATGATGTATCCGCAGTCCAAGCCTGTCCTCCGGAACGGATGACTGACTGTACGATCACACTCCCTGAAAGCGCCGTAGTTTCTTCAGTGCGAACGTCTGCCGAAAGCGACACAGCAACAGAATCCACTGTGTTACTCCGAATGACTGCGCGTCGAATGACTTCATCCGGGGCAAGGTCAGGCTCTTGTCCGCAAGCAGCCAGTGCTAGAGTAAAAAGTAATGCTGTGGAAACGGAACGTACGGTGAACATGGGAGGTGAGTGTACAGGCGCTCCGAGAGAGACGGAACCCTGCTTTAGCGAGACGGCCTATATAGTATCGAATCAAGATCTGATGGCTCCTCGATGGTGAATTGAATCTTCTTGGACTGCGATGCATTGATCTGCGCCTTCAGGAGAAAGACAGCAGTGCGGCCGCGTTCCAAGATATACGAAGGCTCAAAATCCAGCTTTACCGTAAGTCCTCGCATGCGCTGTGCAACTGGACTCAACACTTCACCTCGGCGTGTTTCGAGTGTGAAGTTAATAAGGTTCATATCACGAGCGTCACCAAGATTTTTAAACGTAACGCTACGAAGTACGTGATCATTCTTAGAATCTGCGGTGACCTGCAACCGCGCAACAGTTTCTTGTCGCGCATATCGGAGTGGTCCCTTGATCGGCAAAAAGTTAACAGTGACAGCACCCGCATCTTTGGCAGTGGTAAACGTACGCTGCGTCGTATCAGTACGAAGAAGTGTCACAGCCTTTGCAGTCGATGTAATGGCTGAAGCATGCACAATGCTTGCACCATGCTCCGACGCTACAGTCGCATCTCTAGAAATATCGAAGAGAACTTTCACACGCACTGCGGAACACTTTGGGACCACAAGCGCCGTAACCTTGAGCTCTGCATTGCGAGAGCGAGAGTCAAATGTTTGTGCGCGTGAAATTCTGCGGAATCCGTCGTTCAAATACACTGCCGTGATGTCAGAAACGTTCCCGAGACCGAAGTGTGTGACTGTTACTCCAGTGACCGTGATATCACTCTCGCACGAGGCGGACATATTCAGAACAGCCATCTCGACTCTGGATGCACCTTTTGGCATAGAACCAAGAAGTGGTGCCGACTCAACGCTGACCTGCAACTCACCCTTACCTGTCGCGGTGCTTACCGTCTCGTTTTCCAGAACAGTGCTCTCTGCTGCAAAAGCAGGAAGACCAAAAGAAAGCGAAAGTATGGCCGCAAACAGAATAGGTACAAGCCTCATAGAAAAAGAGTGTATCTGAGATATGCGCCAAAATCGGTTGAATCCTCAACCAAACGATTGCAGGAAACATTAAGACTACCAACGCCCGCTTGAACCACCTCCACCGAAGCCTCCACCACCAAAACCACCGAATCCCCCACCACCGAAAGAACCGCCGCCTCCTGGCCCCCATCCACCACCTGCCCACCAGCTCGTGTGGCCTCGTGATTTGTAGTTTTTCGACACGAGAAAATCCAGAATCAATCCAAGTGGCACAAGAACTGGAATCGCAAGCCACCAACCAAAGAGGAACGCAAGCATAGCTCCTCCAAATCCTCCCACAACTCCACCGAGCCACCACGATTTTGTACGACTTAAAATAGCAATCAGCCACTGTGCACCAATAACGATAAGGATAAATCCAAGACCTCCGAATGGACTCTCAGCAGGCTCTACGTATCTGTCAGCTGTGTACTCATTTCCAATATGTTTCTGGAGCGCGTCGATCGCAGCGGAAATGCCACCTGCATAGTCTCCATTTCGAAAATGCGGCGTGAT
>JAYTPR010000043.1:0-5394 GCA_043747095.1 Candidatus Peribacterales bacterium | reverse complement strand
ACGCGACAGCTTGCTGATCTCATCGATCTTTGGGTCTCCTGTAGGTGGAAGATCAACATACTGATCACCAATTTCCTGCTCACGGTGCTTCGCTTCGTGCTTCGCAACGCGGTCAGAGTCGAGCGCACGTCCAGCAATACCGATCTTGCGCGTGTCATCGTGCTGCAGGCCTACCACAGTGCCTTCGCTTGGGAGAACGTAGGCATCTGGAGCGGCTTCGATGTTCTTCATGCGCTCGTCATGCTCTTTCTCTGCCCCTTCAATGATTTCGTCTTCAATATCGGGTGCTACGGGAGTTGTCGCTACATCAGAGTTCTGAGACTTGAAGAGTTCGGCGATTTTCTCGCGCTGCACATCTTTCACCTCGCTGACTTTCAGCTTTTTATCAGCTGCTTCCTTGAGTGCAAGCTCGCGAGTCTAGTCGAGCGCCTGCTTCACGATGTCTTTCTTGTCGAGAGTTGCCGATGATGTGGAGTTGATGCGTTCCATGATGTCACTATTGTCGTCCGATCTCCGCCAAACGATACGAAAGAGAAAACCGAAGTGCCAAGGCACACAAAAAACGAGTCTGACAGTGGCTTCGTACGATGAGTCGAAGTGCCTACTTTTTGGACTGACCGTTCTTTCCGTTTTTTCCGACTGCTTCTTTCTCGATCATTTTGTACACCGTGAGCTTTGTCATAGGCAACTTATCTTGTCCGCTGTGTCCGTTTTTGGAATTGCGCGTATCTTTTTTCACTTTGCCCTTCCAAATTTTGTCGATGTTCACGCGGTACATGTTGTGATATTTCTCCAGCTCGTCTGGGCCAGCCATCTTCAGCACGTCGAGCTCCGGCGCAAACATTTCAGAGTAACGGTCACGACGACGAATGAGCTTCGCGGAGCCATCCGGATACAACATGATCATGCCGGGACGACGGATGGTGTTGAAGTTTGAGGACATCACCTGCGCGTACGCACCCACGTCCATAGCAGCCAAAAGATCACCTTGGCGCAGTTTTGGCATTTCGATGTTACGACGGATGATATCCCAACAGTCGCAGGTGTTACCGGCGATGTTGACCGTATGAATACGACGCTCGTTCATCTTGGATGCAGGCAAAATATCGTAGTGCACACCAGGCTGGATGAGCGCATCTGGGATGAAGTTGTACGTGGAACCATCTGCGATGACCATGCGCGAGTTCACACCGAGGCGTTTCTTACTAATGACCTTCATGAGGCCAATACCCGCATTCATGACGATGCTCTTACCTGGCTCGAAAATGAGCTGGAGAGGAGGAATGTTGTAGCGGTGCATGAGTCCCTGAAAGTACTTCGGGAAATCCTTCATCTTCTCGATCGGAAATGCTTCCTCTTCTCCGATGGCAGCAGGAAAACCACCACCAAGCGACAAGCTCTGCACACGGATGCCTTTGTCGAGGCAGCTACGAATGAGCTTTGCAAACGTGCGCGCAGCCATTTTGAAGACCTTCGGGTTGTAGACGTAGCCACCCATGAAGTGGAAGCCCTTGAAGTCGACGTATGGGCTTTTGCGCGCCATATCCACCGCATGCTCTGCGTATTTGATCGGAATACCGTACTTATTTCCCTTCGTGGAGTACTGCCCGAATTCGATCATCGGGTTCACGCGGATCACCGTGTCGATATGCTTACGGAGCTTCTTTGCGGTCGCAGCAATATGTTCGATTTCCTCAAGTGAGTCAGCGGTGATGGACTGCACACCGATCTTGATAGCGAAGTGGATGTCTTGCTCGGTCTTAAACAAGTTCGTGAACGTCAGCTGCTTCGGCTTGAAGTCCGCAAGTAGACCAAGGATGAGCTCTCCAACGGATGAACAGTCCAATTCAAAACCTTCCTCGCGAACCATGCGGAGGATTTCAAGGTTGCTGTTGCACTTCACGGCGTACTGCAGAGCGATGTCGGTACCAAAAACTTTTTTAAATCTGCGAAGCCGTGAACGGATTTCGCTATCAACAAGCACATAGAGCGCTGTGCCATACTTCTCGACGATTTTATCAATTGGCACTCCTTCAATGAGCATCATTCCTTTTGTATCTTGGCTCACGAAACGTTCCCAGCGCGGCCGCATATAGCGGGAGCTGACCTTGTGAGGTCTGACTTGCTTGAATTTGTAGTGGCCCGTTGGGCGCTTAGGCATGGCGTTAAAATGCGGACAGAACGCAATTATAGTCAGCGCTGATCACGTGTAAAGAAGAATTCTTCGTCACGATTTTTATGTGCCGATAAAAGTCTCGTGCAAAATGTGAAGTGCGCGTTCGGTATCGTTCTCATCAACGACGAATGTCATGCTCACTCCGCCTGCCGCTTGCGAGATCATTTCAACCGGAATCTCATGCTGACCGAGAACCGTAAAAATGCGTCCTGCGACTCCTGCAGCGTTAATACTGCCTCCTACCATGCAGATGATGGCTTTACCTGGAACGACTTTTACTTCACCAAGCATGCCAAGGTCATGGACGATGTCATCCAAATTTTCACAGTCGTCGATGGTAAGGGAGATGCTCACAACAGACGTTGCGATGAGGTCGATACTCGTACGATGTTTTTCAAAAATCTTGAAAACACTCGCCATGAGTCCGCTTCCATCGAAGAATTCTGGCGAACGAACATGGATGACCGTAATCCCCTTCTTTCTGGAAAAAGCCTCTACGGTTTTACTCTTGCCGTGACGCTCCTCGAAACTGCTC
This sequence comes from Candidatus Peribacterales bacterium, assembly GCA_043747095.1. Taxonomy (GTDB): domain Bacteria; phylum Patescibacteriota; class Gracilibacteria; order Peribacterales; family Peribacteraceae; genus JAGORY01. The sequence continues at coordinate 2,683 of JAYTPR010000043.1, read as the reverse complement.
ACGATGGTCGTGCCTTTGCCCTCCGGTTTAAACGTATTGAGAATCTGCACCGGCACACCGGCTTCCATGGCAGGAAGAATAGTCTTGGGATGCAGCACCTTCGCGCCAAAGTAGGCAAGCTCACACGCTTCCTCAAACGCGAGCTCGTGGACGACCTTGGCTTCTGGGACGATGCGCGGATCAGTGGTCATGAAACCGTCGACCTCTTTCCAGATTTGGATGGCCTCGGCCTTGAGCGCGGCACCGACAATGGCAGCGGTGTAGTCCGATCCTCCGCGTCCCAGTGTCACAATCTCACCTTTTTCGGTTTTACCGATGAATCCGGTCATGACCGGCACGGTCTTCAGTACCGTGATCTTTTTCTTCATGAGCGCAAACGATGATGGCAGTGGCTCGGCATCACCAAAGACAGCATTCGTAATCATGCCAAGTTCCCAAGCCGGATATGCACGGGACGCAACACCGATCTTTGCGAGTTGTCCTGCAACAATGGTCGAGGACAGTCGCTCTCCAAATGACTGAAAGAGATCAAGCGTCTTCTTCGTCAGCTTTCCTTTCTTACGACGCGTGAGCTTCATCAGCGCCTCAAGTTCATCAAACTGCTTCGCACACAAAGAAGGAGAGAGTTTTAAATCCTGCAGAATGTCTGCATGCCTTCCGTGCAAGCTCTGGAAGATGTCCGCTCCACCGCCCTCTACCGCAGCATGAGCCAGGCGAATGAGCGTATCGGTGACACCTGATACAGCCGACACAACGACAACTGGCTTCCTTTTCTTATACATCTTCACGATAGCGGCAACTTCGGAGATCGCTTTCGCGCTTCCGACTGACGTGCCACCAAACTTCATAACGATCATAGTACGAAGTAGTGTGCCGATACGTGACGAGGATGCAAGAGCGTCGGAGAAAAATCATCACCGGATTTCTGATGGCGATGCAGTATTTCTGTATACTTTGCGCATGAAAAACTCCCACGAAAAACGCCGTGTCGGCATCCTCGGAGCCACCGGCATGGTCGGCCAGCAATACATCTCGCTCCTTGAAGGCCACCCGTGGTTCACGGTGACTCACATGGTCGCAAGTCCGTCATCTGCTGGAAAGACCTATGCAGAAGCTGTGGAAGGACGCTGGCATATGGGAGGATCTGTCCCAAAGGACATACAAAAGCTCGTCGTTCACACTGTGGACGACCTCAAGGCAGTCGCCAAAAACTGCGACTTCGTTTTCTCGGCTCTTGATTCCGACATCGCCAAAGAGTGGGAAGAGAAATACGCAGCTGCGGGTATCCCGGTTGTCTCCAACGCATCAACACACCGCATGACGCCGGATGTTCCGATGGTCATCCCGGAAGTGAACCCTGAACATCTCGACATGATTACGATTCAGCAAAAGAACCGTGGCTGGGATAAAGGCTTCATCGTCGTAAAGCCCAACTGCTCTATCCAGAGCTACGTAGCGCCGCTTGCTGCCTTGCACAAAAAATTTAAGATCAAGAGCGTTATCGTCACCACCATGCAAGCCATCTCTGGTGCTGGGCATCCGGGAGTCGCATCGCTCGATATCCTAGAAAACGTGGTACCGCTCATTAAAGGAGAGGAAGAGAAATCCGAATTGGAACCACGCAAAATTTTCGGTTCGATCAAAGGAAACAAGATTGTCCACGACAAATCATTCACGATCTCAGCGCACTGTAACCGCGTGCCGACCATCGACGGACACATGGCCTGCGTTTCCTTCGCCTGCGAAAAGAAGCCAAGTGAAAAAGATATTCTCGCTGCGTGGAAAGCTTTCAAAGGTCCACCACAAGACCTTAAGCTGCCCTTCGCTCCTGTTCAGGCCATCACATACCTCACGGAACCGAACCGTCCTCAGCCTCGTATCGACAGAAACCGTGATAAAGGCATGACCGTCACCGTCGGCAGGCTCCGTGAAGACCCAGTCTTCCAGTGGAAGTTCGTCGGACTCTCACACAATACGATCCGCGGAGCGGCAGGAGGAGGCATTCTCATCGCCGAATTGCTGAAAGCGAAGTCGTATGTATAATTTTCGCATATGACCAAAGGAACCATCCTCATCATCGGCGCCGGCGGAGTCGGCTCAGTTGCCGCACATAAGTGCGCTATGAATTCTGACGTGTTCACCAAGATTCACTTGGCGAGCCGCAGTCTCGCAAAACCAGACGCGATCAAGAAAGACATCAAGAAGCGTTGGGGCGTGAATATCACGACACATGCAGTAGATGCCGATAAAACGAAGCAGGTCATTGCCCTCATCAAAAAGCTGAAACCATATCTCGTGCTGAACCTCGCTCTTCCGTACCAAGATCTCACGATCATGGATGCGTGTCTGGCGACAAAAACGCACTACATGGATACCGCCAACTACGAGCCCATCGACAAGGCTGAATTTGAGTACAGCTGGCAGTGGGCATATAAGAAGAGGTTCAAGGACGCCGGCATCATGGCTGTTCTCGGCGCAGGTTTTGACCCGGGTGTGACGAACGCGTACTGCGCGTACCTCCTCAAGAAATATTTCGACACGGTGAAGAATGTGGACATCTTGGATGCCAATGCCGGCAACCACGGCAAAGCATTCGCTACGAACTTCAACCCCGAGATCAACATTCGCGAAGTGACGCAGATCGTAAAGCACTGGAAGAAGGGCAAGTGGGTGAAGACACCAG
>JAYTPR010000042.1:0-1950 GCA_043747095.1 Candidatus Peribacterales bacterium | reverse complement strand
CGTTCTGGACTCCGAGCAAGTGGGGCGCCTGAAAGATCTCTTTGTTGATGCGGAAGACACGCGTCTCTATGTCCTTGATGAGAAGAAGCTCTACGCCATTGATCTTCAGGCTCAATAGTTGAGGTAAGCTCAGGGCATGACCAAGGTGATGATTTTCGGTACGTTCGACCATCTGCATGAAGGTCATCGTTTTCTCGTGCGCCAAGCGAAAGCCAAAGGCGCTGTCGTGGCCATCGTAGGAACAGACCCAACAGTTCACACCATCAAAGGTCGCCCGGCACTACAGTCACTCAAAGAGAGAGTGCTTGCTCTGCAGGAGGCGTTCCCGGACATCACCGTAACTCCGGGTTCTGCAAAGGACTTCTTAGAACCAATCAGAGCACAAAAGCCTGACCTCCTCCTGTTTGGATACGATCAGAAACTTCCTCCAGGCATCTCCTTTGATCAGCTGCAATACCCTTGGGAGCGCGCTGAGGCTCTAGAACCGCATATTTACAAAAGCAGTCTTCTGTCCCACAAAAAGAGGAAGGTCATTGAAGAAAAAGGCTCAACATGATATAATAATCCGATGTCTTTCACACAAACACTCAAAACCACCGCTCTTCTTCTGTCTCTCTCTGCGGGAGTCGCCTTTGCAGCTGAGCTGCCGGCAAACGTCAAAAATATTCAGGCGACGTCATCGCAGGGGCAGATCAGTGTGCTCTGGGCTCCGGTGTCTGGTGCCGCAAGTTATCGCGTGTACTACAGTCACGAATCCATCCTTGGAAACGGCGGTAACTACGACGATTTCGAGCAGACAGCAGGGTCGCAGACGATCTTCAACTTTAAGTCGATGCCGCTGCAGTCCGAAAAAATCTACATCGGTATTTTGGCTGTCGATAAAGAGGGTAATGAAAGTGAAGGATTTGAAACGGAGGCGATGGTCGAAGCATCGACTTCGATGATCAGTTCGTCTGCTTCATCGGAGGCTTCGTCCGTTGCCTCCTCAGAATCAAGCGACAGCTCGGAAAGCTCTAGCGAGTCCATGCCAAGCGGTGAAAACCCAACGAGCACGGCTGTTCCGATGGGAATTGAGTCCGTACAAGCCGTCACGGAGACCGGCGTTCTTGTGACATTCACGAAAGACGTGAGTGCCGATGCGATCGTGAATGCGGGCTACTTCCTCATCACAACCGTAAGCGGCACCGTACTGCCTGCGTCCAATACCGCTATCAGCGGCAAGACCGTTCTCATTACAACGGCACCGCAGTCGGCTGACACCGAATATGTCCTTGGACTCCTCTCTCCTATCCCAGCAGCCGACGGCACGAATGCTACGCCAAGCGAGCCACAGGTTCGCTTTAAGACGGCACCAAAAGCAGAGCCAAACCAGCCGGCACAGCCAGGTCAGTCCTATGGCAAGAACCCAAGCCTCCCAGGAGCGAGTCCTCCGACCAGTTACGGCCAGCGTCCTCCACAGGCTCCGCTCGATCCGTCCAACCTCGGCCTTTCTGCGGTGCTTCGTAAAGACGGAACATATAACGTCGTCGCACGTTGGACCGCCTCTCCAAATGCAGCGATGTACTCGCTGTACGCATCAAAAAACGGCAGCCCGTATTCCTGGAATTCCGCAGTGGATAACAGTGAAACGTCAGTGCAATACAGCGGCATAACGCCTGGAAAATTTGGCATCAAGGTCGCGTCCCGTACGAATAATGTGGAATCTTCTGGTATCGATAAAGTGATTGATCTCCCCACATCCGGCATCGGACTTCTTGGCATCGCCGCAGTGGCTGGAGCTGGAGCCGTAGGCCGCAGAAAGAAGAAGGTGGTGTAATCTTTCTGGGTGATGAAAAAGGTTTCATGGATTTTCGGCGTGCTCACCGTTCTACTTCTTATTCTTGGAGGTCGAGAATTCATGCTCCAGCCGGACGGAAAAACGCACGTTGTTTTTCTTGATGTCGGACAAGG
>JAYTPR010000041.1:0-1668 GCA_043747095.1 Candidatus Peribacterales bacterium | reverse complement strand
TGGTTGGAAGCCTGCGGTGAGTTTTGAGGAGGGTCTCGCACAGACTGTGGCGTGGTATCAGTCTCGGCTTAGTGCCTAATCGATGTGCTCAAATCCTTGCGGAAACATTACGTTCGCAAGTGCTGATCCATTCTGATCTAGTTGTGTATCTACTACGCTGGTGACACTCAGTGCCTGTTCCATATCCTGAGGTCGTGGTTGTTCTGGCAAAAGACTATCCTTCTTAGCTGCGATGAGTGGGTCTTCCGTGCCTTCGAGAGCGTGATCTGGATCGAAGCGTTCTCCTGACATGGTAGTAGTTGGAAAAGGAGGTAGTACATCACGATAAAATGTCAGCATCACAAAGTCCAGTATTTTAAGCTGGCTTTGCCTGAACCCTTCTACTGTTCGATTATTTCACTCACGGAGGCTTGTTTTCGCGCTACAATTGGCTCCATCCTATGAAGATTGTCCTCGCCACCGGCATTTTCCCGCCTGAGATTGGTGGCCCTGCCACGTATGTCCAGGGTCTTGCACGCGAGCTTGCAGCCAGAGGCGATGATGTTGTGGTCCTGACGTACGGAGCTAAGCAGGGCTTTGAGCAAGAAAATGGCTACTGGGTCTTTAGCGTCGGTAAACAGGGTGGGCCGCTTCGACGCTGGCTTCGCTACCGTGAAGAACTGGTGGCGCACGGTGCCAAGGCAGATTACGTCTGCGCATTTACATCGATTAGTGCTGGCATGCCGGTACTCATGAGCGGACTTCATCACCCTATAAAAATTCTACGTCTTGGCGGAGACTTTTTTTGGGAACGCTACACGGATGCCGGAGGGGTGATGACACTTCGAGAGTGGTACGCGTCGCGCTTCGGCTTTTGGCGCATGCTCAACTCTCTCGTGATGAACAAGGTGCTGCGATGCTTCGATAAACTCGTGTATTCCACGGAATTCCAGCGTGAAATTCACATGAGTACGTACCGAAAACTTCCTCCTAGCAGCGTGGAGTCCAATGCCATGCCTGAAGGTATTTTTGTTGTGCATGAGCCACGAACGCCGTTTCGCCTTCTCTTTATGGGAAGGTTCGTACGCTTCAAAAATATTCCTGCTCTCATCGATGCGATGTCACTACTCCCCGACGCTCGTCTGACGATCATTGGTGAAGGTCCGATGGAAACGGAATTGAAAAACCGCGTGAAGAAAGCAGGCCTTTCTGAGCGTGTGTCATTTCAGACATCAGTGTCAGGTAATGCGAAGCGGCATGCATTCGATGATCATGATCTTTTGGTATTACCGTCTCTCACCGAGATCAGCCCCAACACAGCGCTAGAAGCACGTGCAGCCTGTCTGCCTGTCCTTCTCACGGAAGAGACTGGACTACCTGATATTGCAGATGTGTATCAGCGAAAGCTCCGAAATCCTGCGCAGATTGCAGCCGGAGTGCGTGAGATCATCAAGAAATATCCGTCACCGAGACCTGATACGAATATTCGTACGTACCAAAAAATTTCCGACGCACTGTTTCCGCCCGTTTCACGATGAAGCTGCTCATGATTTTCAGCCTTCGCCAAGACTTCGGCCGACAAGCTGGCTCTCCACTATTATCTTTATGAAACTCTTAATGATTAGCGGAGACAGGAATGTCGCGGCGGGGAAAGCAGGCGCATTTTCTGAAACGCTCAAAGAATTACAC
>JAYTPR010000040.1:0-15015 GCA_043747095.1 Candidatus Peribacterales bacterium | reverse complement strand
TTTTTTGCGTCAAAAAAGTGGAAATGAAATCAGAAAGCCAAGACGATCATCTTGAGCATTGCTTAACTCAGATACCCGCGACACATGTCGAGAGTCTGATCCGAGAGAACGTTTCCGGTCGCATCGAAGTGACGGACGTTCCACGAAAGATTGATCTTCACGTCGTAACGCGAATCTGAGGTGATGGTGAGCTCAACTCTCTCGCCTTTTTTCACGGTGACAGATTTCAGCACAGGCAAAAATATCTGCTCCCAATGCGTCAGGGGCTTGTCTGGCGCAGTAGAGAGGTGAACACCCGGCACAAGCTCTGCGTCCCACCAGAGGGCAAATCCGTGGAACGTCGCGGCATCCTTCCATGTCACCGTCTTTGTACGAATACTTTTATTTTTCTTTGCGAAATCGATGAAGTCCCACTCTTGCGTGCCTCCGGATAAAAGATCATCCGGGCGAACCGTTTTGACGTAGATATTGTTGAGAGAAATTTCACGCGCTTCATCGAATGCGAGATCAAACCCGACGTCCGGCCACACGTCGATATCGGTCTTCAGCCGAGTAGATGTGACAGGTGCCACAAGCTGGCTGATGGTACCGGGGATAATGACGCCGCCTGGCTTCAGGAAGCGCTTCCCGTCTTCAATAGATTCGATGATATTTTCTTCCAATGCGTAATTTCCGAGTGTCTCAGAGACGAGCACATCACACTGCGGAATGCCCTTCACTTCTGTGGAATGTTTCTTCAGGAACGTGCAATTTTTGATGCCGTTTCGTACTGCAAGCTTTTTACTGACTTCTAAAATCTCACCACTCTCGATGAGCGTCACATGCTTTGCTCCGAGCCGAGATGCAAGAAAAGCGAGAAAGCCCGTTCCCGAACCGAGATCAATAATATGGCTACCCGGTTTTACGGCTTTCTTCAGAGCTGATGCGAACGCTTTGTTACGAACAGTATCGCCGATAAGTTTGCGCTGGAGTTCAATCATGAGTCAGAAGACAATGGGGACATTCTACCCTCCTCTCATGATTTTCTCTCCTGTCCCCGGAACACCGCTCATTACCCAAGGTTTTGGCCAAAATCCGCAAATCTATAGCGCCTTCGGCTATGATGGCCATAATGGCGTGGACTTTGGTCTACCGGTCGGCTCGCCTATCTACGCTCCGCATGACGGCGTGATCACCGTCAAAGATGAAGGAAACCAAAACTACGGACTGTCGGTCATCATTGATGACGGCAAGCGCAGGAGCCTGCTTGCACACTTATCTGAGGCAACTGTCTCAAATGGTCAATGGATCAGCCAAGGTGATCCGATCGGCAAAAGCGGTGTGTCTGGCATGTGCACAGGCCCACACCTTCACTGGACATTTAAACTCATGAAAAACGGCGTGGTGCAGAACAAATCGAATGGTTACGATGGTGCGATGGATCCGTGCGCAGTGACGCGTCTGTGGCAACCGCAATCCCTTTTGGATGGCACATTCACAGACGACGCAAAACCGTCCCTCCTTCTTGCGCTGCGTGATGATCAGCGTATTAAAGGAAAGACGGCTTAAGTACGGCACACAAAAAACGGCGGATGACAGAGTCACCCGCCGCTTTGACCTTTAGAGATTAGTAGCACCACTGGCCTCCCGGGGTCTTCCAACCCATGGATCCGTTCGGTCGCTGGCAAGCCTCTTGGCCGTTACATATCTGACCGACCCAGATGTCGGCTGGAGCATCACAGCGGAAACCGGAATCTTTGCGAACGCACTTGAGTTGTCCCGGATTACATGTGCAGGCCGGATCGTTTTGTCCGCCTTCATTACAGTTACTAGGTCCTGCAGATGACACAGAAGCTGGCGGCGGGAAACAAGCGGTATCACACTGGTAGTACTCGGCGTAGGACGTGGCATCGCGCTGAGTCGAGCCAGCCGGACAGTTTTCCTTGTTCGGGACGCAAGCATTCTGCTTATCCTGGGTGAGACAGCATTTGAATCCTGACGGAGCCGAACTTACGGATGCAGGCATCGCAGGGGTGCCGGCGTTAGGAGCCGAGGCGGATGACGGAACCTGCTTGCAGTACGAATACTTACACGTGGCGGTGCCAACAGCTTTTTCTTTTGTCTCTTTCGTATAATTGCCTGCAGGACACGTGCAGCTGGTTCCCCAGTTGGACTTATTCTCTTCATACGTACCGCATGTGCCGCCTTGTTCCTGGCAGGACGACGCTGATGAAACGGGAAGCAGCTTGCAGTACGAGTACTTGCAGGAGGCCGTTCCGACCATCTTCTCTTGTGTTATTTTTTGATAACTTCCCATAGGACAGGTGCAGCTCGTGCCCCAGTTGGACGTATTACCTTCCCACGTGCCGCACGTGCCACTCTGCTCCTGACACGCAGAAGTAGGCGAGGACATCATGCCACCCATGATTGCCCCTGTAAGCGACGGACCGCCGAAGCGGACGGATGCGGTGTGTGCGAGAACGCCGACGACAAAAAGTACCGCGGCGACGGCAAATATTTTGGGAGCTTTATGAAGCATAAAAAGAGAGGAGAGGGAGATTGCCCCTTACTCTAGAGTTTTTTTCTGATCGCATATAGAAATTGCTCATGAGCAAGGCATGCTGTCCAGAGATTCCGTCTGACCGAGGATCAAAGGAAAGACTGCGTAGACATCGGCAAATTTACATCGACGAGGACGACGAGGATGGTGTTTTTACGCACCGGAAACTGCAGTCGTCAGCTGGAGAGTAATCAGTTGTAGACTGACCACTCGGGCAAGCAATGGCTTGATCCTGACAGGTGGCAGTGGTTGCATTTGCACAACACCTCCATCCTCTGGGCATAGAAGAGCTGATGACCGTTGACTTGCATTTCTGAGTTCTCGTACAAGAGTATGAGTATGATTTATAGCAAAATTGAGGCTTTTTTCCTGCGCAAGGTATTTTACTAAGCGCTCCGCCAACGATGATGGGACCCTGCGTCGTCACTGTGACCGCACCGTCTTTGACGCACGTACTTGGACCACAACTGATGTCGGCTGTTGTTTTGCAATCCGGATCTCTATCTCTCATGAGCTTCAACGTAGTCATAAATTCGGCCTGGGTCTTACAGACACAATGTAGGTCGGGTGGGTTTTTCAGTGTCACAGGGAATTGGAAAGTCTTCGGAGGAGGCACAGGACGAACTTGGTCGGGACATGCAACTGGAGCACCGGCCTCAGGAACTAGCTGGCCATGAAAATTGTCTCCACCGAAACGGTTGTTTGCCGTGTAGACAAGAACGCCAACCACAAAGAGGCCAGAAGTGATGGCAAGAAATTTGGGTGCTTTGTGGAGCATAATGAGGAAAAAAAATCTCTCCAGGCCTTTGCGTTAAGCAATATCTGGAGAGCTACACATACTATTACATCGATGACGATGAGCTTGTGGTCGATGGCGTGCTGGACGAACTTCTTGATGAGCTCGTGGTCGATGAACTTGTCGTTGATGAACTTGTACTTGATGGACTTGTTGAAGATGAAGACGTGCGTGAAGAACTACTCGATGATGGAGGGCTAGATGAGGAAGAACTCTTTTTTTTGCAGAAGCGCTCGGAGGTCGCATCACCTGTCGCCTTGAAGCAAGCAACAAGCTGACCTGATTTGCATTTTGCTGCTTTCCATTTTTTATCTTCGTTTGGCTTCACCCCTTTTCCAGCAACGTGCGTGCGCGTAATCTTCGGACCGTTGACAGTATTTTTTGGATTTGGGTCGATGGAATCATCTTGCGGACATTCTGCTGCACACGCAGGAGCCTTAACATTGTTCAGAGCTTTTTCCATCGTTGTTTTGTAAGCAGCTTGTAGATCATCTGCGCTCTTGCCGCACTTACACACTTCTTTACCGCTCAAAGTTTTTTCAGCCTTCGGCGCGCACGCATCTGCAGGAGGAGGTGCCCCTGCTGTCGTACCAGCAGTCGTAGCTGTGTCACCACCACCCGTTGTTTCTGAGCCAGCGCCTTGAGGAGAACTTGTAAATACAAACGACTCCAGATCGACAATCGCCATATTATTATTTGGATCCATCCACGGACCATCATTGGTTCCAGGCATAGAACTCATGGATGATGTCACAAGCTGCCCCTCTACTGTGTCTTCGCCAAAGCGAATACTTGCGGTGTAGGCAAGAACTCCGACGACGAAAAGACTGGACGTCACGGCGAGTAGTTTTGGAACTTTGTGGAGCATAGGATTAAAAAAGAAAATAGAAACAGTATTGTGACAGGATTACTGAGCTGGGAATTCAGGAGCAAGATATCCAGCGGGCATCTTGCATTGCTGGTCACAATTTTGGGTTACGTACCTCTTACCGTCCGAGGCAGGCTTTGAATCTTCAGGGCAAACGGCATTTGCATTTGCACAAATACTACCCCTCGGGCTGATGCAACACTTGTACGTTGCAGGAGGGTCAATGGGGTTAATGGGTGGCAGCGTATTGGCACCGTCCTCCTCCCTTATCTCCTTTGCCTCCGCAGGAGTGACACAGGAACGCATAGCCGAATTTTTACCTTCAGCCTTGAAACAAGCGACTAATTGGCCGATTTTGCAGTGTGCCTTTTCCCACGACTTCGATGCATCGCCTCTGCCGGCGACACGCGTTCGAATAATTTTAAACGGTGTTATGTTGTAGAACGTAGGATTACGAAGAGCGATGGTACCAAACTGGCTACCCGGCTCATCAACACAGCGGGGGGCAGGACATGCAGGTGCAGCATTTGCATTTCCATTTAACAATTTTTGCTGGTGCTCTGTGAAGACTTTCTGCATGTCATCGGCCGACTTGCCGCACCTGCATACTTCACGATCAGTTGTCTTAAAAACTTTAAACTGGAACGGACATGTCGCCACAGCAGCTCCTCCGGAGCTACCGCTATCTCCTCCTGTAACCCCAGCAGTCATCCCCTCCATGGAAACATCTCCATCTAAAGTTACTGGTGCCCAGTTACTGTTCGGATCAATCCATGGACCATCCGGCCCCGGATCGATATCAGCTAGCTCGGTAGATGCGTTGGCACCAAGTGCCGGGTTGTTAGCCATAGGAACTCCGGCCATGGAACTACTCATCATCGGGGCCCCTGGCATTGAACTCGCTATGGTTGGAATGCTACCCATCAACTGCCCCTGTAATGTAGGTGTGCCGAGATGATCTCCTGCTGCGTAGAAAAGAACGCCTCCAACAAAAAGGATGGAACTAACGGCAAGAACGACAGGAGCTTTATGAAGCATACAAACAGGAGAGGGAACGCTTCATACTCTACGCATCTTTCTGGATACGAGTATAGAAATTCCTCATGAACATGCCATTTCGTCCATAGGTTCCATCTTAGCTCGCAACACAATGCATGACCCGAACACAACCTGCGTTCAGAGAAAAAACATACTGCAAAATTCCCTGGGCAACTCCATCGGCACTCATGAGTGACTGAGTAAGAGGTTGAGCCTCAATCACCTGATCCTCTCCCTCTGCCGTGCAGCCAGTCGCACATGCGAAATCAGTGCCATCAGGCGGAGAACATACCTTCAGAACAGGCTCTAACTGGCGCTGAATGCTCATTTGTACACTTGCAAGCCGAGAACCCTTTTTCCAGACTTTGAGGTCTTTCAAAGCAAAAACATACGTACGATCTGGACACGCATCTCCTGCATCATCCTCAGATGTTCCAACGACTCCCGGCATTTTAGAAAAATCAATAAACTTTCCTTTTTCGTCATAGGTTAAAGAATCGGAGTATCCGATTTCCCAACTATTCGGAATGGCAGTCGTTCCGTAGGCAGGCATGTTTGCTGTTCTACCGCTCAATGTAAAAAGTTGTCCGATCGTTCCTGCAAAGATCACGACAAGAAAAGCGAGTGAAGCGACGATGGCGCCGATGAGGTGTACTTTTTTCATGTGGAGACGTCTCTGATTCTACGATACTTACTCCTATGTTCCAACAAGGCTGGCTGTTGCAGAGTTGGACGGACAATTTTAGAGTGACGATGTCTTTCCCCTCTTTCTCGTATGTCCATCATCAAAGAATTTCGTGATTTTGCGATGCGAGGCAATGTCCTTGATCTCGCGATTGGTGTCGTCATCGGTGCTGCCTTCGGAAAGATTGTCACATCACTCGTGAGCGACGTCCTCATGCCAATGCTTGGGATTATCCTCGGGAAACTCGATTTTTCGACGCTCAGCTTCACCATCGGCGAAGCCAGTATTAAGTACGGACTTTTCCTGCAATCGGTTGTTGATTTTGTCATCGTCGCGTTTTGTATTTTCATGATTGTGAAGCAGATAAACCGCTTCAAGAAGGCATCGCCTCCTCCTGCGCCTGAGGCGCCAAAGGCAGAAATCGCCCTGCTGTCAGAGATCCGCGACCTTCTGAAGAGCCGCTAAAAGCGACTCTGAAGGCCTGACAAAGACAGGGCTGCAAGCTCGTGCATCCGAAATGCCGTCCTGCTACACTTTCCCGGCTTGATCTTTATGCCGAGATTGCGAAATGGCAGACAGACTGCAATTATCAAGAGATCTTTTCAATTCTGTGCCCAGGTGGCGAAATGGCAGACGCGCTAGCTTGAGGGGCTAGTGGCCGCAAGGCTGTGGAGGTTCGAGTCCTCTCCTGGGCACCATGAAATACATGAAAGACAAACCTCCGGCTCCCTGCAGCAAGCTCTCGAACAAAGTGAGAGGCTTGGTGCGCAGTCCCTTCAGGGATTTTTCTTTCATGAGCTATCTTTTCGGCAGAGTGGCAGCTTCGCAGACTAAGCGGAGCCTGTCTTCGCTGCGTTTTTCTTCGCATCATCTTTCCAAATAATTGATCAGGCTGTCAGTTTTTTCTTGAGTCCGGATGCATGGAAGATTTCTTCCGGTTTTATTTTTAGAAGCTCCGGATCACGGTCTGACTCGGGATAGAGAACCGTATACATTTCTGGAAGCATAGAACTCATCATTTCTGTAAGCGTGACGCGTTTGCTGAGTGCGACGTAATTTCCAAATGACGTGTCACCTGTCTCGAGCGCCATATCGATGCCAGTCGCTGGAACATAGTCACCAGCAGGCGTCTTGAGATACGCAAGCACCATGCCATCTCCGCCAAGTTCTTTGGTTTGCACCGGAATGACTGCATCGGCTTCTGCTGTATGACCCAGCTCCTGCAGCATGGCTCTCCATGCATCTTTAATGACTGTGAGGTCATGCACCTGACAAAATCCTCCAAGGCACTTCATGCCGTAGTAGAGCGACACGATGAGGTAACACACAAGCATTCCCGGGAATATCTGCTTCTTTTTGAGAGCATCAAAAATGGCTTGGGGATTCCACGGAATGCGTACATCAGAATCCAGAAAAACGAGGACGCTGTTTTCCAGCTTCGTACCGACTCGGCGCTGCTTTTCATTGACCCCCCAGAACATGTAGGTTCCCCAACCTTTTTCGAGGGAGAAGGCTCCCGCAAGATTATTGAAATATTTTGGAATGAGCGCCATCAGTAACGGATCAAACAAAAACTTGTAGATGAGTGAATCAGATTTCAGAAGATGTGTACGAAGTAGAAGCTGCGTCACGATCGTCTCTATATCGAGATAGACAAGATCTGGCACTGTGATGCCGCCTGATGGAGTGCCATTTGCACCATGAAAAAGCTTCGGCCAAAACCGATAGTTGATACGTGAAATTTGAGAGCAAAGATTTGATGATTTCAAGACAATGTCAGAGCCGAATTTATCTTCCAGAAAACCGCGGATACGGTCACCGCGACCCAGAGCGATCTCACCGTTCTTCTCTTTTTTTTGAAGTTCCAATTCGGCCTTTGTAAGGTCTTCACGGCTAAATGGACGTGTTCCGTAGACTACCGACATTTTGAGCTTATCAGGAAGAATAGGGAGCCTGATGAGATTTTTAGAGCCATTGGTACCGCCGTTAAAAAGCACACCACGCGAGTAACCCGAGGCGTTATTCACAGAGACGGATGCGAATGAAAATACGATGAGATATTTGAGATCAGGATCGGGATGCTCAAACATCGGAATGCCTGAAATGATATTGGCGTTGACCCAAAATGGATGATCAATAGATGCGTGGTGATCTGCAGTCGAAACAAGTGGTAACTTGCGCAGCTGATGAGCGACACCTGCAGCCACTTCTTTTCCAAGGCGACCTTCCACAAGCTCTTCGACGAGTGCGATGAACTCGGGCTTTCTTTCATCGAGTCCCGGAGTTTTATTCACATCCATGAAGTCCAAGCTGTAGTCGCTTAAAACTTTGTCGCCGTGTTTCTGCATGATCTCACCCAAAATTGGCCTCTTCTTCCAGATGGCCTGCTTGAGGCGCTCGACTGCATCAAGGATCTCAGTGGTGCCGAGTGTATGGAGTGGGTCCATAGGTGCTCCGCACTCGCGGAATGCGACACAGAGTCTAGCACTTTTACGCCTTAAATGACATCCTACCATTTTTTGTCAATCAATGATGTCGAGACTCCTGAGGCACCTATACGCTAGATTTTGGCATGAAGTGAATTATTGCAAAAATTAAATTTTATTATATAATAATTTTATGAGCATCGTGCAGGAGATCATTAACGCCGACGATACATACGAAATTGCGAACCAAATTCTGATTCATGATTTGCCGAATATCGATCATTGCGAACCGAATGAGCAGCAAACATTCATCGATGAATGTCGTTGGGCTCTCGGTGAAAAAGTGAGGCAAGTGGCATTGATGCATGCGTTCCGTGAAAATCCGGAGATCGAAGATCAGACGCTCCGTTCACTCTGTGCGTCCGCACGAGAGAAAATCCTCAATCCTTCGTTCATCGCTTCCGTGCAGGAATTCGTCCTCTTGGATTTGGATCTACGCGAAAGAACCGAACTGCATCCGCATCTGGCCGTCGTTGAAGCGCAGACACTGACGTCCTGCAATCGCATCATCCGTGCGCTCGGGAGCGTCATCGAACGCGACACTACGACTGACGAAGCAGCGTAAGGAGACGTTTCTTG
This sequence comes from Candidatus Peribacterales bacterium, assembly GCA_043747095.1. Lineage (GTDB taxonomy): Bacteria > Patescibacteriota > Gracilibacteria > Peribacterales > Peribacteraceae > JAGORY01. Next base: position 6,024 of record JAYTPR010000040.1, on the reverse strand, counting down.
TCTTCTTTGTCGATAGCGAGCGTTTCGACGAATTTGCACAGGTCTTCCCACGTTACACGCTTGCCGCGGGAAAGTGCCTTCATACGTTCGTATGCGTCTCCGAATCCATTTTTACGCATGACGGTCTGGATCGCCTCCGTCATCACTTCCGGATGCGCATGGAGCTCTTCTGCAAGCATTTCTTTATTCACTGTCAGTTTGCCGAGACCTTTCTGAAGAGAGGCAAGTGCGAGGAAATGATAGCCAAATGCAACGCCGATATTGCGCTGTACGGTCGAATCCGTGAGGTCACGCTGGAGGCGACTGATGGGGAGTTTTTCGGCGAAGTGAGTGAAGAGCGCGTTGCTGAGTCCCAAATTTCCTTCTGCATTTTCAAAGTCGATTGGATTTACTTTATGCGGCATCGTCGATGAACCGACTTCGCCTGCAACAGTGCGCTGACCAAAAACACCGCGTGAGATGTATGACCAAATGTCGCGAGAGAGATCAATGAGGATCGTATTGATGCGCACATAGATATGGCTAAGTTCCGCAACGTCATCGTGTGGATTGATCTGCGTTGTGAAAGCGAGAGGATCAAGCTTCAGTGACTTCATGAACTTACGGCCAAAGGCCTCCCAATTGAGGTCTGGATACGCAGAACGATGTGCTGCGTAGTTACCGACGGCGCCGCCAAATTTGCCGCACATCTGAAAACCAACAAGATGATCACGCTGACGTTCGAGCCGTTCCACGAACACCATCATTTCTTTTCCGAGTGTCGTGGGTGTGGCTGGCTGACCATGCGTGAGACTGAGCATTTTGCGTTTCATGTTCGGCATCGCGTGTGCGCGAATAGCGGTGATGACAGCCTGAAGCTCTGGACGTAGAACTTTGCGGATCGCATCTGAAATGAGGACGCCGTACGCAAGATTGTTCACATCCTCGCTCGTCAGTGCGAAGTGGATGAATTCGTTTTTGAATTTGGCACCAACGATCTTCTGTAATTCTTTTTGCAAATAGTACTCAACAGCTTTCACATCATGATTCGTCTTCTTTTCGATATCACGAATTTTCTGTGCCTCTTTGTCATCGAAATCATCAACAAGCGCCTGCATGGCTTCCTTCTCTCTGGTACTCAGTGCTTTGAGCTCAGGAATCCCCTTTTCATCGGCAAGTGCGGCAAAGTAACTGATCTCGACGAAGATGCGAGCACGCATGAGTGCTTCTTCAGTGAAAAAAGGGCGCAGAGCATCAACCTTGGATGCGTAGCGACCGTCGAGTGGGGAGAGAGGCTGCATTGGAGATCATTATACCAGAAAAACGGCGGGAGGATGCAGGAAAAACGGTCCATCGCTCACCGTCCTCACCCCCGTCCCCTCTCCTTGCAGGAGAGGGGTGCGATGTTTTAGAAAAGAATGAAGTTTGTTGGAGGAATGACAGGGCTCCCCCTTCTCCATCGCATGGAGAAGGGGGAGGGGATGAGGACCGTTGGCGCCAACAGCAAATGACGTACGCATCGCACGTCTCTACAATGGTCACAATGATCCCTCCAAAACTAAAAGCCGGCGATGAAGTCCGTATCGTCGCACCGTCGTGCACGCTTCCGTCTATGCCATGGTTCACCGACGCATGTATGGAATGTGCGAAAAAGCGCTTCGCTGATCTCGGCCTTACGGTCAGTGAAGCCAAGCACCTCCGCGAGATGGACAGCGCAGGTTCTACGACCATTGAACACCGCCTTGAAGACATTAACGCTGCATTCAGTGACCCGAACGTAAAAGCGCTCCTCTGCATCCGTGGTGGATGGAACTGCAATCAACTCCTCCCCTTTCTTGACTACGATCTCATCAAAAAAAATCCAAAAATTCTCTGTGGATTCTCGGATATCACAGCTATCGGTAATGCGATCTTCACCAAGACCGGACTCGTGACCTATTCGGGACCGAACTTCAATCAGTTCGCGTATGGTGACGGCATTCAGTACACCTATGCACACTTCAAGGCTGCCCTCATGGACAAAGCGCCGATCGAACTGATGCCATCACCAGAGTGGACCGATACGTACTTTGACCCGGAAAAGCCGTGGGAGTTTATGAAAAATGACGGTTGGTGGGCTATTCACGAAGGCGAGGCCGAAGGCACGATCATCGGCGGTAACCTCTGCACGCTCAGCTTGCTGCAGGGCACGGAGTACATGCCGATGGTGAAAAATAGCATTCTGTTCGTCGAGGACGATCATGAAACACATCCGAGGACATTTGATCGTGATCTCACATCTCTGACGCAGCAGCCCTGGTTCCGTGATGTCAGAGGCATCGTGATTGGACGATGCCAGAGTACCGCGGTGAATCAAGAATTCGGCCCGATTTCCAAAGACACGCTTATCTCGATCATTCGTAGGAATCCACGCATCGAAAAACTTCCGATCCTCGCAAACGTCGACTTCGGTCATACGTATCCCACATTCACATTCCCGATCGGCGGAACGATCAAAATGACGAGCGGCAAAACTTCCTCACTCACCATCCTTCAGCACTAATGGAAACTACGCAGTTTTTCTTCGACGTCGACTCCACCATCATCCGCAGAGAGTCACTTCAAGACATGGTCAGCATGGCCTTGGAAGCCCTAAAGGATGCGGAAAAACGAGCGATGACGGAACAAGAGCTCGTCTCGATAACGAATGCTGGCATGAACGGTGAGATCGACTTTGCTGAGGCGCTGAAGCGCAGGCTCGCGCTCGCTCCAGTGACCAGAGCCCACATGAACGCCGTTACGGAGATGATGCTCACGGAACTGACGGACGGGATGGAAGATTTTATGAACGCTCTGCGCGATGCCGGCCACGGCACATGGATACTGACCGCGGGCATCAAAGAAATGATGATGCCGCTCGCAGCAAAGCTCGGTATTCCCGCATCACAGGTTCTTGCGAATGAACCGGTGTGGATAGCGGGGAGACTTCAGGATTTTGAGCCAGGACCACTACTGAAAACCGAAGGCAAAGGAACGCTCGTGCATTCGCTCAAGCAATCCGGCGTCATTGCTGGGCGCGTCGTCATGATCGGAGATGGTATGAGCGACCTTGGTGTTTTTACCTCTGGCGCAGCAGATGACTTCTTTGGATTTGGCGAACACGCCGTACGAAAAAATGTGAAAGACAAAGCGCCACACTTCTTCATGTCAGTGGCTGAGATGCGCAACTACGTCGGAATCTAGCCTACTTTTCAGACTGCCTTTCCTTGGCTTCCTTGAGCTCTTTTTTTGCTTTTTCCTTGCCCTCAAAAATCTCGAGGAATTCCTCAAAGGACATCGTTTCAATCTCGAGAAGTTTCGTGACAAGCTGATCAAGTTTCTGGCGATTGGCTTTCAGGTGATCCTTCGCGCGCACGTACTCTGAATCGATAATGCGCTTCGTGAAGTCATCGATTTTCTTGGCGATGTCTTCCGAATAGTTACGAGACATACCAAGGTCTGTACCGAGGTATGCAGAACCCTGACGTTCGCCGTAGGCGACGATACCAAGCTCTTCATCCATGCCGTAACGTGTTGCCATGTTACGGGCGATGGCTGAGGCCTTCTCGATGTCGTTACTCGCTCCGGTCGTTATTTCATTGAAGACTAATTGTTCTGCGGCACGTCCACCGAGGAGTCCGCAAATTTCATCGAGGAATTTCTGCTTGGTTGTCGTGTACTGATCTTCTTTCGGAAGGAACCATGTGACACCGAGCGCGAAACCGCGGGAGACGATGCTGATCTTGTGGAGCGGATCCGACTCTTTGCAGAGATGGCCAACGATAGCGTGGCCGACTTCGTGGTAGGCTGTAATGCTCTTTTCCTTATCGGAGAGCTTACGGGAGCGCTTCTGTGCACCGAGCGTTACTTTCTCTACAGCTTCTACCAAGTCTTCCTGCTGCACGTTCTTCGCTCCACGACGAGCTGCGCTAATGGCTGCTTCATTCATGATGTTTTCTAGGTCAGCTCCGGCCATGCCCACAGTCTGCTTGGCGATGACTTCAAGATCGCAATCTTTCGCCATTTTCTTGTTGCGAGCATGCACTTCCAAAATCTGCTTACGCGCGAGGAGGTCAGGCTTATCAATGAAAACACGACGGTCGAAACGACCTGGGCGTAGAAGTGCCGTATCGAGAACATCAGGACGGTTCGTAGCCGCCATCACGATGACATTGGTATCTTTATCAAAACCGTCCATCTCGGTCAGGATCTGGTTCAAGGTCTGCTCGCGTTCGTCATGTCCTCCGCCGAAACCTGCTCCTCCGCGCTGACGGCCGACTGCATCGATTTCATCGATGAAGATGATGCATGGTGCGTTGCGCTTTGCCCTAAGGAAAAGATCACGAACGCGTGAGGCGCCCACACCCACGAACATCTCTACAAATTCTGAACCGGAAATGGAGAAGAATGGCACGCCAGCCTCTCCGGCTACAGCGCGTGCAAGCAGTGTTTTACCGGTTCCTGGTGCGCCCACGAGCAGTGCGCCGCGAGGAATCTTGGCGCCGATCGTCGTATATTTCTTAGGGTTTTTCAGGAAGTCGACGATTTCCTTGAGATCGTTCTTTGCTTCGTCACACCCTGCGACATCTTTGAATGTCGTCTTCACATCTTTAGCATCAGCAATGCGAGCCTTGGACTTTCCAAAGGACATCGCGGAGCTTTGGCTGCGGGCAAGCGAACGAAACACCCACATACCGATCGCGATGAGCAGAATGAGGAAAATAAAATCTCCAAGGTGCGCCTTGAAGAAATTTTTTACTTCGATGTTGTCGACTTTCACAACCGTCGGGTTCGTCGGATCATTCCAGCCGAGAGCCGTAATGCTGTCACCAAATTCTTTGTACGACTGTACGTAGCTACCGGACTGATACTTGGCGTACACATTGCTGCCACGCACCATAATGTTATCAAACGTCTTTTGCTTGTATCCGTGGGTAATCTCACTGATTGGCACCTCTTTTGCTGTAGCCAATTTCTCATCCTCAGACCTCTCGGGAGCGGTCATGTAGTAGACCGAGCTCAGAATGAGGAAGATCAGTAGCAACGCAGAAAAGACCTGATTTTGACGGCGGCGCGGCGGTATAAATCCTGCTTGAGCCATGACCGACGGAGCTTACCTCTAAAACGAGTTTTTTACAATCCACGCCTACGAAAAAAGGCGGCATTGCTGCCGCCTTTCTTGATTGCGATGGAATCCTTATTTCGTAGCTGCTGAGGACGAAGCTGCTGCTGGAGCCTGGAGCTGAACAGGAACGACGTCGAGGATCATGTCTTTGTCTGGATCGTAGAGAATAGCGCGGGTAGGCGTCACGATGAGGTGATCGCCGTTCTTGGCCATCTTGTAGAAATCATTCCTCGATTTGAGTGCGTCGACATCGACGATCGTTGCAACAGTCGGCTCAACATCGGATGGAATTTCGATGTGCTTACGAACTTTTGCGATGATGGCTGCTGCCTCAGCGATGCTCTCTGGGTTGTTGCCCGTCTGGAGCTGTTCATTCATAACGGTGAGCTTCTTGAGCTCAGTGGCAAGCGTCACGCTGCGCTTGTAGAAAGCGACGGCGAGAATGGCAAGACCGACGATCAGTACGATTGTGAGTAATTTCTTGTTCATAGAGATAGGAAGGTGAAAAGGACGGATGCAGTGTAGAACCGCTATTCAGCGTTTGCAAAACAGCACACTTGCGCTCAAAGCGTTTTCGATGCGTTGTAATGTCAGCGTGAACGATGCCGGAATGAGCCGGAATAGAGCAATATCAAGCACCACAACATCTCAAGTCCATCACGCACGATGCGTACTTTGGACTCTGGGATTGCGGTCCATTCGAGTGGAATTTCGGCAACTTTGTACCCACGACGAAGAGCAAGTGCGAGAACTTCGATATCAAATGCGAAGCGGTCAACGCGTTGTTCGGCAAATAGTTTTCGTGCGACATCAGCGCGAAAGAGTTTGCATCCGCACGCGGTATCACGAATACCAGGAACAAGTGACGAACCAAGAAAATGGTACACACGACCGATGATGCG
>JAYTPR010000039.1:0-8474 GCA_043747095.1 Candidatus Peribacterales bacterium | reverse complement strand
TGCTGCAATGATTGCCAGTGAAAAAATCATCCTCGTTTTCATGAGAACATGATTGTAACCGGAGCAGCCTGAAACTCAGGTTGACGCCTGCTTCAGCGTGCTTGCTGATCGGACCTGACGGCGGTTTTTTGGCTTCTTTCAGCAATGAAACCTTAAGGGTTCTGTTTGAAAGCACGCTCGTACTCATCCACCATCGCATCCGCAGAAAAACACATGCGTGCCGTGAGCTTTCCTTCTTCGGCAAATTTCTTTCGCACTGCAGGATCAAGCAGTGTTCGTAGTACTGCTTCCATACTTTCTGCGGAACCAGCATGCGCAACGAGTGCGTCTTTTCCGTTTTCTATGTACTCGGCAATGCCGCACACATCGGTCACAACCGTCGCAATGCCGCGAGCCATTGCTTCAGCCGCGACGAGTCCGAACGGATCATGATCCGATGACGGAAGTACGAAGACATCAAGTGAGTGGTAGAACTTTTCAAGATCAGCCATGTGTGACACAAGCTTCACTCTCTCGATACCGATGCGCTGCGCGTCTTCGTAGATCAGCGAGCGCAGGTACGCTTCTTCTTTGCCGACACCAACGATGGTGAGATCAATTTCTGGAAGATCGAGAATCGATCGCAGGAGAACATCGATGCCTTTTTCTGGGCTCAAACGAGCAATGATACCGACGCGCATGGTAGGGCTTACAGAAGCCGTTTTCTCGTGACCATCGGGAGGCAACGGAATACCGTTCTGGATCGCAAGAACGCGGCCTGCGTCGAATCCGAGATCGATATACATTCGGCGACTTAATTCGGAGACACAGATGGTGACTGCTTTTTTTGATGCGCGCTTCAGTGCTCCGAGCCACGGATTTTTTGTGAGCCACCGACCGACGCGGTCATGCTCGATCCAAAAAACTTTCATGCCATTACGTGCTGCCCACTCGGTAAGCAAGATTTTTTCGGTGAGACTCATCATGACGAGAATGTCCGGTTTGTGCGGCAAGGCCTGCACTGCGGCAATCATCTTTTGTTGCATCGCTTTTTTCCTCCACAAAAAACTGACGGCAAGCCACAGGGTCACCGGCGGTAAACCAATCGATGCGTGATGCGTCTCTGCACCGACTTCTTTCAACATGGACGAAAGTGCATGGCATGACCCAAGAAAACCAATGGAATGCCCGCGTTTCAGAAGTCCGGACACAAGCCACTGCGTCTGGCGCTCGGCGCCGCCTTTGGCGCTTTCGTACGGAAACCGTGTAAAGAGGATGCGCATCAATGACGAGTGTAACCGCCTAAGGCCACGTCTACGAGGCCATCCAAGACTCCAGAAGACCCGTTATCTCATGCTCCACGAAATCAGACTGATGAGTAGTGCAGACGGCGGCCTCGGCACCAGCCTTCTTGGCTCGCGCCGTGTTCTCGGCGTTATCCGCCGAACTCACGAGTGCGATGCGACTCAGCGGACACTTCTTTCGTAAGTATGCGATGACAGCGGGACCATTCTCACTTGGGATGTAGTAATCGATAAACGCACCCGAAATGTCAGGATGCACGTCGATCAATGCTTTTGCTTCTTCTATTGTTTCAGCGATCAGAAGATTTCCTGTCCACTTCGCACACTTCAGCATGTGGCGCAGAAAGAGAATTTTCTCACGTGAATCGTCGGCGATGAGAAAAGTTGTCATGCACGAGGAACTATCATCTTCTGCCCACCCATGTACGGCCTCAACGCTTCCGGAATCGTCACAGAACCGTCGGCATTCTGATGATTTTCAAGAATGGCAATGAGCGCGCGACCAATGGCGAACGCGGTCGCGTCATTCATATGCACCAGCTTCTTGCTATCAGCGTCCTTGTAGAACGTTTTCAAACGTCGTGCTTGGAAATCTGTCATGTAGTCGCTGGTATGCGTTTCGCGATATGTCTGCTGCGATGGAACCCAGCATTCGATATCGATACCGTTGGCGTTTGGCTTACCAATATCAAACGTACATTTCTGAATAACGCGGAAAGGCACGTCAAGCTGTGACACCAAATACTCCTGCAATGCGACGATGAGCTTCTGTTCGTCTTCGCCTGACTCAGCTGTGGAAAAGGACTCGATCTCGAGCTTGTCGAACTGATGCACACGCAAAATGCCGCCCATATCTTTTCCATACGTACCAGCTTCGCGACGGAAGGCCGTGGAATATCCGATGAAGCGAACAGGTAGCTGCTCCACAGGGAGCGTTGTTTCCATGTAATACGGTCCCATCGTGTGCTCTGCAGAACCTACAAGCACTTGGCCGTCTTCTGGCAGTAGGTAGCGCTGATCCTCCGGCTGCAATCTATCCATACGATCCATCACCTCACGCTGCATGATGACTGGCGGAAGAAATGGCACGAATGCTTTGGACGACACCGATAATTTATTTTTCTTCGCGATCGTTGCAATGAGTTTTTCATCCGCAAGAACAGCAAACGTCATTTGAATGATGGCCATTTGAAGACGAACAGCATCTCCCTTGAGATACGCAAATCGGCTTCCGCTCACAATGGCGGCTCGCTCTACATCGATAATGTCGAGATGTTTACCGAGTGCAATGTGATCCTTCACCGGAAAATCGAAGGCGCGAGGAGTGCCATGAGTACGGATGACAACATTTTCTTTTTCACTGAGTCCAACGGGTACGTGGGCAAGTGGCAGGTTGGGGATGGCGCTGACTGCTGTTTTCCACGAAGCCTCCATGACCGAAAGCTCCTCTTCCTTAGCCTTGAGTGTGTCTCCAAGTTCCTTCATTCGTCGAATCACCTCAGTCTTCTCAGCTTTATCTTTGATCGTTGGTACAGACTTACTGACTGTGTTGCGCTCAGCCTGCATCGTTTGCACTTCAGACATCGTTGCGCGACGACGTTCGTCGAGAGCCAAGACATCAGCAATAACGATGGGGATTTTTCTGTTGTCACATGCTTTCTGAAACAGTTCAGGATTTGTCCGAAGGAGTTCTAGGTCGATCATGCGCGAATAGTAACATAGCCAAGAGAGTTAATTATTGTTGACAAACAGCTCTGAGACATTAGGATGCACGCCTATGGCATCTTTTGAAGTTCAGATCCCGGCAAAAAGGCGTCTCGATGTTGAGGAAGCTCTTGATATGGATTATGGCATTGAGGCATCCGTAGAGTCGGTGCGAGAAGGGAGGTGGGTTATCAACGTTGCAGGTGAAAGAAGGAGCACGCAAACGGCTGTGGAGCAGGTTCTGGCTAAATTTGGTGGCAAAATAATCGAGAATTAAGACCTTCATTCATCGACTTTATGGCCTCAAAGAGCCTCTATTGGCTCTCTTCTGCGATAACCCTTGATTTTGTATTGTAAAACATATTGAATATACGTCCACTTATGGGAGCAGGTAAAAAAGATCCGGCCGGATTCTCGCTCGTCGCCCACGACGAGATGGAAGGAAAGTCTGAAGAGGGGCGAGCTCTCTTCAAGGAATTGTGCGATGACGCGAGAAAAAAGGGGAAGACGAAAGAGCTCAATGAAATCCATGTTGGTCGTGTGCTCGACGGTCAGCGCCGCGTTACACGCGATCTTTTACAAAAGGTGATGGACATTACTGAGGTGCCAAACGAACAACGTGCGGCTCTCTGGGAGCGCTACTTTGGCGGTGCGCCGGACAGTATCGCTCAAGTAGTGCGACGTCGCGTCATCCTTGCAGGAAGTATTCGCGACTACGGTAAAAAAGTTGATCTCAGCCACCCATCTATCTGTTGGATTTTGGAGAACCGTGCCACAACAGCAGAATCACTTTTTAAAATTCTCACACACGGTGAAGCGCCGGCGTTCCCATGGAAAGGCCAAGAGCTGATGCAAAAGTGGCGACACGAGCACGAGGCGTACCACATGCGAAAATTTGATTCGAACTTACTTGCAGCTCGTATCGAGACGCTGTTCCACATGCGCCCCACAGCCTCACGCATTGAGTGGGTAGAGCGCGGCAATATGCCGGAATCTCTGAAAGGCATGAGTAAAAATAAAATCCGCATTCTTCTTTCGGCACTCCGTCACGGTGAACCGACGTCGTGGGAATCTGTGGATCGTGTACTCTTTGGTATGGACTGCACACTGCAAGAGCGTGTGGAAGTTGCACATGCGTGGTTGATGGCAAAAAAGAATCCACCACCGCCACGAACGAAGCGTGAAACTAGTGAAAGCACTAACACCGACGACGAACCAAAACGACACGGCGGTCCGAAGCTCGCGGATCAACCTATCCCGCAAAAACTGATTCCGTATCCAACGGAACTTGCAGACCAGCCTGAATTCGACATCATCAGAAAACTTCTCGATGAACTGAGGTCTGCAGATACTGACGGAGGAACACTCGTCGCGGATGTCAGCGCTGTCCTAGAAGAGGTAGAGGCTGTGCAGGTTACACCTAAACCAGCTGCCCCAGAACCCACCACACCGCCGAAAGAAAGGCTAAGGCGTGAACGAAAGCCACGAGAGAAACGCGCTGCTACCACAGCAAAAAAACAGAAAATATCCGTGGATGAAGTTGAGGCTGAGGAGGAGCTTTCTAACGTGATCGACGACGAGACGGTGGAAGAAACTGTGGACGAAGAAGTTTCAGATGAAGTTGAGGAGACTACCGAAGAAGTTGCTGACGACTTCGCAGAAGTCACTGAAGAAGAAACAGCACCAGAGGAATATCCGCTGGAAGACGCTGAAACCATGCTCTTTGGGCCGCAGAAGGAAGCCGTCATTCGAGATGAAGATGATGAAGAAATTCTTCCGGATTTCGCACGCTACACATCGGTATGGCAGCTTGGTGAATTCCTAGAAAATTTCAGCGGACGAGAAACTCTTGGATATGCCACAACAGAGGAAGCAGCGACAATCATCGCTGCGGAAATCGCAAAACGCGCGCCATTTTCCATCAACGATACGGTGAATGCGATGAAAGTGCTCGCGTACTGCTTCGGACGCTTTCCAGATTCAGAAGCAACAGCACAACTGACGGATGCTATTACGCGATCTGTGGGAGTAGACGGCGGTGTGCCGGGTAAAAAGATCATGGCACTCCTGGTTGTCGAACGGCGGTTTAGCATGTTTTTGACGTACTACCGTGACCAGCACCCGGACTCTGCTGTGACGAAACTCTTCGCAGAGCTCACGGATCTATCGGTCGTAGAACCGCATCCCGAATTCGATCGATTTGCGCAAACCGATCATGATAAAAGTTACGACGAAAAAATTAATCCGAAGCCGAAACCAAAGATTGATGAAAAAAAGAAAGCGAAGCTTGGACGATTTGAAGAAACGAAGCGCTTAAGCGACGCCCTCGAAGCGGAAAGTCCGTGGGAGGATGACTGAAAAAGACATGATGGGGGATCAACCCTTTCGCGGAAAGGTGCTTTGGCGTATACTCCCGTGACTTATGGAAAACAATCCGTTTAGGCTCGTAGCACCGTATACACCGAAAGGCGACCAGCCGAGGGCTATCGAAAAGCTCGTGAAAGGAATGAAAGGCGGCGAGCGTCATCAGACGCTCCTTGGCGCCACTGGTACCGGAAAAACATTCACGATGGCGAACATTGTGCAGCAGCTCCAGAGGCCGACTCTCGTTCTCGCACACAACAAAACTCTCGCCGCACAGCTCTGTACCGAGTTCCAGCAATTTTTCCCGGATAACGCGGTGAGTTATTTCGTGTCGTACTACGACTACTACCAACCCGAGGCGTATCTCCCCACGACAGATACGTACATCGAAAAAGATGCGAGCATCAATGAAGAGATTGCAAAGTTCCGTCACGCCGCAACATTTAACCTACTCACGCGCAGAGACGTACTCATCGTGTCCTCCGTCTCATGTATCTACGGACTGGGTGACGTACAGGACTACCAAGCACTCGCTATCACTGTCACGCGCGGTCAGCCTTTCCAGCGCCAGCGCTTCCTGAGGCTCCTTACAGACATTCAGTACACGCGTAGCGGCATGAACTTTAAACAGGGAATGTTCCACGTTATGGGTGACACGGTGGAAGTCTTTCCTCCGGGTGGAGATACGGTGATTCGTTTTGAGATGCCATTTGATGAAATCGAGACTATTCAGGAAGTCGATAGCTTCACTGGTGAAGTGTTGACTGAGCTCAATGACATCAAAATTTTCCCAGCCGCCCACAACGTGACGACGAAAGAAAAGATCGACGGAGCCATCTCGAAAATTGTCGACGAAGTGAAGATCCAGGAAAAACACTTTCTTGATATGAAAGAGTTCGCCAAAGCCGAACGCATTCGTACGCGCACGGAGTACGACATGGAAATGCTGAAGGAAACCGGCTACTGCACGGGCATTGAGAACTACGTTCGTTATCTCGGTAACCGTGAACCCGGAACCCCTCCAGAGACGCTTCTGGACTACTTCCCGGAGGATTTCATGATGTTCATCGACGAGTCACATATCTCGCTTCCGCAGATCGGGGGTATGCACGAAGGAAACTTGCAGCGCAAAAAAACTTTGATCGACTACGGTTTCCGTCTGCCGAGCGCGATGGATAACCGTCCGCTCAAATTCCAAGAGTTTGAGGAGCGTGTTGGTCAGTGCGTGTACGTATCGGCGACACCGTCGAAATATGAATACGAGCACACTGAGAAGAAAAATATCGTCGAGCAGATTATTCGTCCAACCGGTCTTCTTGATCCACAAGTCGCAATTCATCCGAAGAAACACCAGATCGATCACATCACGAAGGAGATCAATGCGACAATCAAGCGTGGCGAACGCGCGCTCATCACGGCGCTCACGAAAAAAAGTGCCGAGGACTTGGCACAGTACTTCCAGAACGCCGACTATAAAGTGCGCTACCTCCACAGTGACATCGAGACAATGGAGCGTGTCGAAATCCTTCGTCAGTTACGCTCAGGCGAGATTGATATTCTTGTTGGTATCAACCTGCTGCGCGAAGGCTTGGACCTTCCTGAGGTCAGTTACATCGCCATTCTCGATGCCGACCAGCAGGGCTTCCTGCGTTCACGTGATGCTTTGATCCAAACGATTGGACGCGCTGCCCGCAACATCAGCGGCCACGTCGTGCTCTACGCCGATAAAATGACGCCTGCGATGGAAGGCGCGATTGGTGAAACAGATCGTCGTCGAAAAATTCAGGAAGACTACAACAAGAAGCACAACATCACGCCGCAGACCATTATCAAAGCTATCAAGGATATTGCGGAGGAACACAGCAAGCTCAAGCTCACGCGCAAGAAGTACGATCATCAGAAGATCCCGAAAGATGAGAAGAAACGCCTCGTTGAAGAACTCAACGCGCAGATGGAACTTGCGGCCGAGAACATGGAATTTGAGAAAGCAGCCGACTTACGAGATGAAATAGAATTATTGAAACGAGAAATGTAGGCCAAGAGATGCTTGTCCGCCGAAGCCCGAAGGGCGTAAGCGGAAGATCGAACTGCTGAAACGAGAGATGTAAAAGCGTAGTAGAGACGGTGTATGCGTCTGGTATCATAGATATCCGTTCACGATGCCTGCTCCGTCATCGCTCGCCGGCCGTCTCTCCGCCTTTGAAAAAGCCCTCTCGGATACCAAACTACCCGCGGGACACTGGGAGAACCGTTGGGAATTTTTGCGTTCTACGGATGAGCTCGTTCTTCCGGAGGACATTCTGCTGGCGTTTTTCATTCCAAAGGCTTCCGTGCTCTCGCCAGACGTCATTGCATCGCTCAAACATGTTATCGGTACAAAAGAACTGACTCTTGCTACTGATGCATGGAAGCTGTGTGACGATCCCGCTGAATTCGCGCGTTTGCAAATCAGCGCATCGCCGTCCCATCCGCACGCGCAAGCAGCCTCACTGGCACTGCTCATGATCGCATTCGCTATCCACGAGAAAAAGCTGACAGAAAAAGCGGTAAAAGCACATAAGGACAGTTGGATCGCAGTCGCTGACCTGTGCGGACGTTGGCGCTTACGGTACGTCCTTGAAGACGTTGTCTTCGCTTTCCTTGAACCCGAGGACTATCGACTGATCACCTCAGTGATCAAAAAGCGTGGTAAGGAATATCTGACGATCCTCGATGACGCGATCGCGATCGTTCGTCACCAATGCACGGTACGCGGTCACAAAGATATTGAAATTTACGCACGCAGAAAAAATATCTACGGCGTGTACGCCAAAATGCGCGGTGACAAGAAGACGCTCGGGCAAGTACGCGATATCTTCGGTATTCGTGTTCTCGTGAAGACGGCTCCCGAGTGCTACGCAGTCTTAGACATCATTCAAAGCCTCTGGCCATCGTATCCTGAGTACTACAAAGATTTCATTCGCCATTCCAAACCAAACGGCTACCAGAGCCTGCATCTCACGGTATCGTGCCTGAATAAACAAGATGTAGAATTCCAAATTCGCACGTTTAAGATGCACGACATCGCGCAGTTCGGCATCGCAAATCACGCGCACTACAAATCTTCATCGCGTTGGGAGCACT
>JAYTPR010000038.1:0-10769 GCA_043747095.1 Candidatus Peribacterales bacterium | reverse complement strand
ATCATTCTATGAAACAAACCTGAAATCTAAAGGATGGACTCTGACCAACACACTGGAGGGTGGAGGCAGCGTCATCATCACAGCTGAAAAAGATGGAAGACAGCTCTCGCTTGTCATTTCCGAAGCAGACGGCAAAACAGGTATTACGCTTGGCGTTGAAGGCTCGCTGTAAGAGCCTCTATTTCGCGTCCTTCAGCTGAAGCTTCCAATCAGCAATGTCAGCATTGAGCTGTGCAAACTGGTTACTGAGCTGGCTCTGCGTTTTCTGAAGACGCGTCAGTGAGTCCTGAAGATCAGCACTATCACGCGTCGCAGTTTCTATCGTGCGCTCCAGAATCTCGATCTTGTCTTCGGTAGCCATCAGCCGGCGGTGCACGCTTTTTGTCTTTCTCTCGAGCTGTTTGATTTTGCGAAGCAGAACAGCTTTTGGAAATACGGCCCTCGACGAAGACGCTGTGTTCACGGATGTACCGGACGGCGTATACACATCAGGTTGATACGGAAGAATCTGTTGGTACGGATTGGCACTCGCGCCGGAATAGGAGATGACCGTACGCGTCGTATCCCCTTCTGCATTCGTCATGGCAGATGTCACAACGACGGATGAAACCACAACCGAGAGCAGTGCTGCAGTCGCAAACTTTTTGGGCTTTTGTTTCTTCGGCATGGTGTGAGTATTGGTAGTGAAGAGAATATTATAGCATATTTTTCGTATTTTTGGATACTGCCCTGTGGGTTTGCGCACATGGCACTTGGAGAGCAGAATCGCGCTATGAAGAAAAAACCATCCGACGGCTTAAATGACGTCATCGAACGCAACATCGCCACACTCATTGAGGTCCGGCGTCAGCTCGATACACAGGAAAGTCTCATTACGAAGATCGCCGATGCGGTGACTGGCTTCTGCGGCAGCTTCCCGTTCGTCTACTTTCACATGGTCTGGTTTAGCACCTGGGTGATCATAAATACGGGCATCGTTGGCGTAACACCATTC
This sequence comes from Candidatus Peribacterales bacterium, assembly GCA_043747095.1. Classification (GTDB taxonomy): domain Bacteria; phylum Patescibacteriota; class Gracilibacteria; order Peribacterales; family Peribacteraceae; genus JAGORY01. The sequence goes on along the minus strand of JAYTPR010000038.1, from coordinate 9,775 downwards.
GACGAGTATCCGTTTGGCCTCCTTACGATGATCGTCTCGCTCGAAGCCATCTTTCTTTCGATGTTCGTGCTCATCAGCCAAAACCGTATGACAGCACTTGCCGATCAGCGCGCTGACTTGGACCTACAGGTAAACCTGCTTGCGGAATATGAAATCACAAAAGTCTTAAAAATCGTTGATGCGATTGCAGATCATTTGGACATCGAAGTTGGCAAAGACCCAGAACTCGAAGGGCTGGAAATACAGGTATCGCCGGACAAGGTTCTCCAGCAGATGGAAAAAATGAAAAAAGCACTCCGCTAAATCCCCTTCTCCCTATTTGCATGAAATACGAGATCATCATGCGTCCGTCGTACTCGGCGCTACGCACTAGCCTCGCTTCGGGTGAAGCATTGCATGCGGAATCTGGCGCGCTGCTGTCTATGGACGCCTCTGCAACGATAGAGGGCAATATGAAGGGAGGCCTCTGGAAAGCTGCAAAACGCGCTGTGCTCACAAGCGAGAGCTTCTTTGTCACCACCATTACAGCAACGGAGAACGATACCGAAGTGATGCTTGCGCCGCGTGCCACTGGCGACATCGAAGCTATCGAACTCAAGGGTGAAGACTACCTCGTCCAAGGAGGTTCATTCCTCGCGTCCATCGGACAGATCGAAACCGACAGTAAATTTACAGGCTTCAAAGGTTTTCTCACGGGTGACGGTATCTTCATGATCTCTGCACATGGAACTGGCACGATGTTTGTGAGTTCCTTCGGTGGCATTGTGAAAAAAGAGATTCCAGCGGGTAAAAAATATGTCGTGGATAACGGTCACATCGTCGCGTTCTCAAAAAAGATCCACTTCGATATGGCGAAAGTCGGCTCAGGGATGATGAACATGGTGACAACCGGCGAAGGACTTTCCTGCGTCTTCACGGGACCTGGAACTATCTACATGCAAACGAGGAACATGCGTACGTTTGCAGAAAGCCTGAACCCATTCCTGCCGCAGCGTGGCAAATCTCAGGGGCTTGGTTTCCTCGGCAACGTCTTCGGAGGTTAGAGGCCTTTCTTTTGGCAGCGTGCATTGACGATTTCAGCGAGGATGGATGCCGAGACGATGGCAATGCCGCCAAGGATGAACAGTGGCGTAGAAACCTTCAGGTCAAAGAACAAAAACTCTGCAGAGAATGCAATGAGCGGAGCCAAATTCAACATGAGGAAGGCCAGAAGACCGTCGATACGACGGAATGCTTCGAACGTAAGTACGAGTCCTACAAGTGTCAGGAAGCCTACTCCAAGGCCAGTGAACCACTGCACTGGCGTAAGGCTATACGTGATAGCTCCCAGGTCGAACACATTGACGCCACCGATCAGGAAGAACGTAATAACCGCGATCCAAAGGAAATGATGTGTTGCGAGCGAGACGCTGTTAGTCGCCTGCTTGCTGTACTTGATGTAGTGGATATTGCTCATGATAAACGCGACATCGGAGAACGCGATGAGAAGAGCAAAAAAGTCTCCAAGAACACCGCCTCCGGTGCGAAGGACATCGTTATAAATAAGAAGTGTGCCGCCAAGAGCACTCAATGCGAAAATGAGGAACATCTGCTGAATGTTGCGGGCGGTGCGGAAGTACGAAATACGTTCACGCCAAATGACAAAGCCGAGAAGGAGTGCGAAGATCGGTGCGTAGCTAAGGATAAGATTCACGTTGGTCGCAGTCGTAAAGAGAAGGCTCTTATGAAGGAAGTAGTTGTACGAAAGGTTTGCAACAACAATGATCCAGAAGTAACGGTTATACGGCGTTCCGTAGGCAAGGCGGTCGTTTTTCGTGCGGAAAATATTGAGGAGTGCGATTGCGACAAAACCTGTGACTGCTCCAGCTATAGCCCAAATATTGACCCTGAGAAGCGGGCTGAGTTGCTGAAGCGGCGTATAGCGAATGAGCACCGGCTCAATGCCCCAGATCAGCACTGCTCCAAAGCGCAGTAAGTATCCAATGACCTTCGTCCGTAGCTCTACGGGAGCATCCGTTCGCTTTTTTGCAGTCTCAAAAAGAAGAAAAGTCTCTGCAAATCTGTATCCCAAAAAGAGCATGGCAACTGCAAAGAGCGAGAGAACAAAAAGAACCGCCGAACCAGTGCGAAGCAGTGGCAACTTCCATGTCACAAGAACAATGCCAAGCATGTTGAGGAAAAAGCCGAGGCCGAAGTACCATCTCTCCCTCCGCAGCAGCACGACGTACGACCGAAGATACGAAAGGATGTAGGAATTCGTGATCAAAATAGGGAGGAGCGGCAAAATAAAGGCTAAGACAAGCGCCGTGGACGAAAGGCGTTGCAACTCCTCGCTGTATTTTCCAAGCAACGCCAAATCAAGAACGACAACGCCGATCACAATCGAAAACAGGAAAATAATAAACATTTTCTGGCGCATGGAGAGCACTGTCTCGACTTTAGAAATCCACTCTTGTCTCTCAAGAACATCAATGAAGTCTGCAAAGTGCAAACGATCCGTTGAGCTGCCAATAAGATGGATGTCGGTTGAAATACCTTGCCCACTTTTGACACGCACATTATCCACCGTGACATCAGACTGACTGATAACGTCATTGAGTAGCGAAAGCACATCCTGACCTGTCACAGTGATGTGCAGGCGAAAGCCATAACGCTTCTGAGGTGTCGAAGAGAGTGTTTTTCGGTGATGATCGGGATAGAGGAAAAAGACAATATCGCGTGCACGGAGAACACCCTCTCCTATCATGGAGAGCACCTGATCAAACGACTGGCGCCTAAAATTATCGGCGACATGCTGGCACTGTGCATGGGAAAGACCTGAAATCAGACCCTTGTTGTAATGATCCAACTCTTTCTGAAGCAGGTTTGCTCCGAGAGCTATTTTCTCCGACCTCTCGTTTTTCTTCAGTACATCCACGATGTGAAACCTCGCATGTCTCGTCGCGACCATCTGTAACCAGTCAAACGTTGCGTGCAAATGTTTTGGGTCGATCGTGACATGGATTTCATCATCCTCTTTTAAGACCTCAGAACCGACAACGGGGCGACCATTGATGGTCAGCGCACTCGTTTTACCCGCTTTCTCATTGTACAGCGCATACGCACTATCCAGCGCTGTAGCGCCCTTCGGGAGTGACATGCGTTTACGGTCAACATTCACGGAAATGGTCTCACGCAAAATATCTGACTCAAGCGCCTCCCAAAACGCCGTGCTAGAATCACGCGTTTTCAGATCAAGTGACTCCGTACGTTTGAGCCAACCAAAACTTGGCGGCTCTGGTCTATTCGGATCAAAAAGTGTGACGGCAATTCCTGACATCGCTTGCTCGTACATTTCGGGGGTACGAATACGTACCTCGATGACCGTACCATCTTGCAATGTGACGAATGTATGGAGGCTTTGGTACCCAGCATCACTAGGGGCTGCAACAAAGTCTCTAAATTGACCACTGACAGGCCTGTAGAGCGTATGCAATGTCTTGAGGAGCTGGTAGCAGTCATCTTCCGTACGGACGATGACACTCAGGGAAAAAGCATCTTGCAAGAGAGGATTGCCTCCGCGTTGCTCGGTACGCTCATGGAAGATGAGTAAATTTCTCGGGAACATGGTGACCGAGATGAGCCCATAGGACTCAGCGTACTTCCGGAGCTCATGCTCTACGGATTCCGAGATACGCGCAGCCGGAATGCACATGGCATCACGCCTCGCGAGTTCAGCAGGACCGGTGTCAAATGCATGTGGAACGCAGTATTCGGCAAACGTGCGACGAACGTTGCGAAGCCCTAAATGAAACGCGATTTTGTAATACACCGTGAGTGTCTCAATAGCGAAACGTCGACGGCGTTCTGCCGTAGGAAGCGAGTCGATGGTCTGAACGTTATGCAGGCGATCAGCAAGTTTGATGAGAATACTGCGCATGTCGAGTCGCATGACATCGAAGAGCTTTCGAAGTGTTTCGATTTTGCGGTCGAGTGACAAATCTGGGCTCAAGTCAGCCTGCGAAAATTTCGTGATGCCCTCAACGAGGAGCGCGACTTTGCGCCCAAATTTCACGGCAATTTCTTCTTTATGGACGGGCGTATCTTCTAATACATCGTGAAGCAGTGCGGCAATAACAGTATCTCTATCCGCTTTCCATCCGGCCACGATCTCCGCAACCTGAATAACGTGCGTGACGTACGGCGTGCCATCTTCACGTTTCTGAGGCTCATGAGCCTGTACGGCAAAATCATAGGCATGACGAACATCGTTCAAATCCCCTGCTGACAAATGCTTTAAGAGAGCCGCAAGGTGACGGAAATCGGGCTGCTGCATACCGTATAAGACTAAGTATAAACCACCTGACGCAAAAGTAGCTCATAATTTAACATCACGCTTCAGAGCTACATCATCGAACAGCAGTATGATGCCAATTTCCGAAGTTCTTCCGGATCACAGAACATACGAAAAAACCCCGCAACCATAGGGTGTGCGGGGTTCTCTCGTTAATGGGCTAAGGGCAATTAGTTGCCGCAGCCGCAGGATCCGCCTCCAAACATGGGAATGATGGGGAATGAATAGAACAACGTTAGTATAGTTTATAACTAAACTAATTGTCAATACTCAAAACGATAATAACTTGACGAAAGGAATTGTGAAACCAAAGCCAAAGGACAGGCGCGCGCAGCAGTGGGGGTCTGCTGGCGGGAGTCTGCGCGCACGCGTTTTTTGGTCCTTTTTGCCGCTTGGGCAAAAAGGACAAAGAATTACAAAATCTTCAGCCTACCTTTTGCTGAAGCAATATCTTTATATCCTTTCTTCTGCAAAATCTCTGCAAGCTCACGGTCAATCCGTTCAAAACACGCTGCCCCCTCCTTCATGAACACAGTTCCAATCTGCACCGCATCCGCTCCGCAGAGCAAGAATTCAAATGCGTCTGTTCCAGTGCTGATACCGCCAACACCGACAATATTCATCTTGTCACCCAGCATCTGACTAAAGGCACGGACGTTTGCGAGAGCTGTTGGCTTTACGTATTCACCTCCGAGTCCGCCGAAACCGCCTTTGGGCTTGATGAGCGGCGCCTCCGTTTCCGGGTCAACGATGAGCGCGTTACCAACAGAATTGATGCAAACGAGGAAATCGATCGGATATTTTTTGAAAATATTTCCTGCCATTTCCCAGTGCACTGGGTCAAAGTATGGCGGCAACTTGATACCAAAAGGCTTCGTAAGTTTCTTGGTCACATCAGCGAGAATCGTATCCGTCATCTCAAAGTCATAGGCGATTTGTGGCTTACCCTTGAGGTTAGGGCATGAGAGGTTGAGCTCGATGATATCGACATCACTCGCCATGAATGCGTCCATGAGCACCGGAATATCCGATGGCGCCATGCCTGCCAGACTCGCGACAATCGGTTTTTTTGTGAGCTTTTTCAGCTTCGGAATCATCTGCAAATACTCTTTGAACCCAAGGTTCGGCAGACCCATGCTATTGATGGACCCGAGTGGTACATCTTTGTATCTCGGCTCTTCGTTCCCCTGCCGTGGATCAATGGTGCAGGACTTCATGACAACAGCGGACGAACCGCTCTCTGCAATAACCTTGAGCTCGTCAAATGTGACGTCTTTCGGTCCGGCTGCATTGAAAATATAAGAGTCGAGCTCGACTCCCGCGATCTGTGTCTTGGTGCTCATCAAAAAGAGTATACCAAAACGATCTAGTTTTTTACAGCTTCACCCATGAAAGCCTCAAATAACGGATGAGGGCGGTGTGGGCGGCTCTTGAACTCAGGATGGAACTGACTTCCAACCATGAATGGATGATCGTTGATCTCCACAATCTCCATCAGTCCGGTTGCTGGCCATTCACCTGAAAAAACGAGGCCTTTGTCTTCTAACTTTTTGCGAAAGTCGTTATTGAACTCATACCGATGACGGTGACGCTCGCTGATCTCAGCTGTGCCGTAGGCGGCGTACGCCTTCGTGCCTTTCTTCAGTTTGCACTGGAACTGTCCCAAGCGCAGCGTTCCTCCCATACTGCGACCTTTGTGCTGATCAGGCAGGAAATGAACAACGTATTTGTCGTGACCAAGTATCTCTTTCTCATCAAATTCCTGACTCGTAAGCTCAGGGTCCTTCAGCATCGCACGAGCGAATTCGATAGCAAGAAGCTGTGAACCAAGACACAAGCCAAGGTACGGCGTCTTACTTGTACGAGCGTAGCCGGCTGCGAGGATTTTTCCTTCGATACCGCGCGTACCAAATCCACCGGGAACGATGACACCCGCGCAGGACTTTAGTTGTGCCCAGACTTTTGCATCTTTCTTCTCAAGCTTTTCAGAGTCGACCCACACCACCTCAGCTTTGCGACCGTGGAATACAGCAGCAGATTTGATGGATTCGATGACCGAGAGATATGCATCATCTAAGTCCGTGTATTTACCAACGAGTGCAATCTTGATGGGTTTTACGGCTTTCTCATGCCGTTTCATGCCTTCCTCCCACTCCTTCATATTTGGACGAAGAATTCCAAGATTCAATTTTCTACCGATGACGCTTGCGATGTTATATTTCTGAAAATTAAACGGCACATCGTAGATAGATTTCACTGTCTGTGCCGGAATAACGGCATCACGTTCGACATCGCAGAAGCGGCTGATCTTATCGAGGAGCTCAGTCGGAATATCGTAGTCAGCACGCGCGAGAATCATGTCCGGCTGCAGACCAATGCGACGAAGTTCGCGAACCGAGAGCTGTGTGGGCTTCGTCTTCAGTTCCTTAGAACCTGCAAGATACGGCAAGAGTGTCAGATGAACGTGGAAAATAGTGTCCGAGCCCAGCTCTGAGCGCATCTGACGAATAGCCTCAAGGAATGGCTCACCTTCGATGTCGCCAACGGTTCCTCCTACTTCGATCATCATGATATCGGCCTTACTTTCTTTGGCAGCTTTCTTCATCCAGTCTTTGATGGCATTGGTGATGTGCGGAACGACTTGGATGGTACCTCCAAGGAAATCTCCTTTACGCTCGCGAGCAAGAACTTCCGTATAGATGCGTCCGGTTGTGACTGTACTGAGGCGACTCATCGGCTCATCGATAAAACGCTCGTAGTGACCAAGATCAAGATCGGTCTCTGCGCCGTCATCTGTCACAAACACTTCGCCATGCTGGAATGGACTCATCGTTCCTGGATCAACGTTGAGGTATGGATCAAGCTTTTGGACAAATACCTTGAAGCCGCAGGCCTTCATGATGGCTCCGATACTTGCGGTTGCGATCCCCTTTCCGAGTGATGAACAGATGCCACCCGTGACAATAATGTACTTGGCTCCGGACTTGGGCTTCTTTGTAGGCATAGGAGAAAGAGGGAGGAATCTTTTTGGGAGACCTCTCTAGGAAATTTCACGAGCCCGCCGTGGATTCTACGTATTTTCTGGCCGAAGGCAAGCTCACGCGCTGTGTTCCCAACGAGGATCACTGAGTAAGCGATCCATATTGAGCCAGTCTGGCATCGGGAATTTTGTCTCTTGAAAGGTACTCACCGATTCCCTAAGAGCTCTAGCGAGGTCTGACTTAGGCATCTTCGCAATCTCAAGGTAATACTTCACCGGATCATCAGCGAAGTTCTCGATGATATCGGCGGCATCTTCGTATGAATCCACGATGTGGACAAAATTGGCCCAGTACGACTGCAGGAGTTGGATGCTTCGCTTCCCCTCCTCCGCAGAACCAAGATCAACTTCTTTGCGAGCCGCCAAATCTTCGATGAGTGCCGCGAGCTTCGCCCACAGATGTTCACCATTCTCACCAAGACCCGCAGGGTCGACGAAGATCATGGGAGATGGAATGTTCTTGTACAGTTTCTGCGAACAGAGTGTCAGCGCGATCTCCTCCAATGTTCCTGCTCCGCCGATATTGAAGATATTGATCGTGGAGCGGTCATTCATATGCTTCTGTCGGATAAGACGGTCCTTGGCGCGGAAATCCACCTGCGCAGGAGGATGGAAGTTTGGCGACTGGCCGAACCTCTCGGCATCGATGCCAACTCCAATAGTCGGAATCGGTGTGGTGATATGAGAAAAATTTACAAAATCCTTGGCTAACTCCGGCAACTTCTCCCCTACTTCGTCCGCAATCTTCATGACTCCCGGCCCTTTGCCATGCATGAAAGCTATGGACTCACCAAAGCGTTGTTTCATTCGTAAGCCGAACATCGTGATCTGCTTTTTCAGAACATGTTCCATGCCAGCAACGTGTGATCCATACATCGAAATAACGGTATCGATTTTCTCGAGCGCCTCCTTAGCATCTGGCCTGAGCCAGAAACCTTTCTCATCCCACTCCAAGACTTCAGCCTTCAGCTCGGTTCCAGGGTCAAACGCGTCTTCACAGCGGTGTCGAACCATGAGGAACCGTGCGCCGGCAGCATGCAAACCTTGAAATGCGGAAAAGAGTTGTGCATCGAAATAGACATCATTGGGCGGCGGAATAAATCCTGTGTGTTTGGAATGCGAGATTTCCGCAGAATTAGTGAGACGGTCTTCATTGAGAAGCGGCGCACTACGAGCGTGCGCATCGGAGCGAGCACGGAGAGCGTGCGCGATGAAGACACCGTTACCGTCACGGAGCATCTGTTCCATAACGCGAGGATCAGGAAAGCCCCAGCTGGCGCAGACGTGACCTTCATTCTGTTCACGGCCCACGTATCGTAACTTTGAGCTTACGGGCTGCACCGATGCCGGAATTTTATCGCCGAAAACACAATGTTCCGGCTCTGAAGCACACACCTTGGCGCTGAGCATTGGCAGATTTGTTTCCTGGAAATTGGCTGTTCGCTGCCATTTTACCTCTCGGTATTTACCGGCACCGACAAGGATTGCGTTCGCGCCGGTATCTTTGTGCGTGGGAGCAATCGATTTCATGAGATGTACAATCCGCTCAGGATGACCAAGTACATCGACGACTTCGGAAAAACCGACGCCATGTCGAATGGTGTGTTCATTCATGATGGTATCCGACATATCCTGCACTTCTCGCGTGGCCTGATAGAGCTTCAAAACAACCTTGAGATCCAGAAGCTTTACGTCCTCGAGAGACATGTTGAAGAGCTCCACTTGTCGTGGGGTTTGTATACCGCTTGTACGTACACCGTCCAAGATACGGGCTGCGAGGTGCATGACGCGCGGGTCTGTGGTCTGGGGCTCAATAACAGCGACAAAAGGGCCAATCGAGATCCGAATACCGCCGACGAAGAATTGTCTGGCCTCCAGCTCATCGGGTAACCCCTGAGCGGGCTCCTGCAATCCGTGAATACCATGTTTGCCGAAACGTATGACATTGCGCATCGCGTTCTCATCAAAGTTATCCTCGCAAAAAAGAAAGCGCAGTTTTTCGAGTGACAACGCCACGGTTCCATCATCACGAACTGCTTTTTCGACGTCGACACCATCCCCGAGAAAAAGTGTGTGGTTGGCGATTGCATCCATCACGTCGCCTCGTTTGAGCGCATCTTCGGGATGAGCCATCAAGATGCGGCCAACGCTGATGGGGCGGCGGCGCTCTCGTACAATGTCCTGGAAAACGCTGAGCAGTTCATCACGCACACCATTACGACGGACCTCTACAGCCCGAAGGGAGAGAAGATCGAGTGGCACGATGAGCTTTCTATCTGTTATCTGGACCTCTTCACTATTGCGACGAGCATGGAGACCGACGCGTGACTGACCGCTCTTACCGATGAATTCGAGCAGCCCTGCAGCAGCAAGATCACGTGCCAGACCGAGCTCGGAATCCT
>JAYTPR010000037.1:0-1700 GCA_043747095.1 Candidatus Peribacterales bacterium | reverse complement strand
GTCATTCTCATTCTCTTTGAGAAACTGCACAACGACTCTTCTGCACATGTTACAGAAGCAAAGGATATTACGATCACGCAAGCTATCATGATCGGCATCGCACAAGCTCTGGCACTCATTCCTGGCGTCTCTCGTTCGGCAGCAACGACTATCTGCGGTATGACGATCGGCATTCGGAGAAGTGCGATTGTAGATTTCTCATTTCTTCTCGCTATCCCAACGATGGCTGCAGCAACAGGACTTGATCTCATGAAATCAGGCCATGCATTTACGTCTCAGGACATGTTGGCGCTTGCGGTAGGATTTATCGTCTCTTTTGCTACAGCGCTCGCTGCAATCCGGTGGCTTCTTTCCTACGTGCGTACTCATACGTTCGCTGCGTTCGGTATGTATCGCATCGCACTAGCGCTCGTCGTATGGCTCTTCATGATTCGCTGATAACAAAAAGGAGCGCCTGGGTAGGCGCCCTTCTTCATCGCATCGATTGTTTTAGTTGTCGCTGATCGTGACCGATGCAGATGTCGGATCCGCAAGCGGCGTTCCGCCGCTCGGGTTTGAAATGCTGATATAGATTACCTCGCCAGAGTCCGAGAGTGAGTCCCCGTAAATCGGAATGATGAATGTCTTGCTCGTTTCGCCGGCAGCAAAGTTCAGAGTACCGCTCGTTGCGACGTAGTCGACTCCTGGAAGTGCAGAACCTCCGTTTGTGGAGTAGCTAACGGACACTGGTCCTAGTCCTCCTGCATGGTTGACGGTAATGATTGCCTGACCGGATGTTTCCGTTGCCGTATAGGAAGACTTACTGAATTTGAGCGTACCGCTGCCAGTCACTGGAACTGACTCATCATCATTGATGGTCACTGCTGCGCTGGCCGTTCCCATAGCTGCTCCTCCGGTTGGATTCGAGAGAATGATGTTGAAGTTGCGACCACCCTCAATAGAGGTGTTATTCGTAATAGGAACGGTAAACGTCTTCATAGTCTCCCCTGGGCTGAATGTAAAAGAGCCTGCTGCAGCTGTAAAATCAATTCCTGCACTGGCACTTCCGTTGCCTGTCGCGTAGTTCACACCAACAGTGCCCGTCGTAACACCTGTGCGGTTGACCGTGATGGTAATGGTGCCAGCATTTTCTGCGATGCCATAGGCACTGGCACTGAGCGTTACTGTCGTTGCAGCGCTCACGCTGCTAGAAAGAGATGATGAGGAAGAAGACGCAACGTTCGGATCATTGATATTGAGCACAACCGTCTTTGGCTCTCCAATCGAAAGCGCACCCGTTGGCCTTTTGAGAGTCAGGTTCACGGTCTTTGTGCCTGTCGTTGAAGTGTCGTTGAAAATCTTAAGGTTCACTTTCTTGCTCGTTTCTTTCGTCGCAAAGGTCAACGTGCCAGAAATCGGCGTGAAGTTCTTTCCCGCAACAGCCGTGCCGCCGCTGAAAGCGTAGTCCACCGTACCAGCTCCGGTGTTACCACCAATACGAACGATCTGGATAGAAATTTCGCCGGTAGCCACGTTCTTATCGACGTTGTAGGAGTTTGCGTTGAATCGAATTGATCCTCCCGGGTTATACGAAGAGGAAGAAGATGACGTGCTTGCAGTACTGCTGCTCACAGAAGACGATGACGATGAGCTGCTGCTGGAGCGACTGCTTGAGCTAGAGCTTGTCGGTGTGATTCCTTTGATCTCATTACGTAGGCGCT